>CAZZKQ010000080.1:0-10052 GCA_964654875.1 uncultured Verrucomicrobiota bacterium
GCCGGCCTGGGGTGCCTCGAAGAAGGCGCCCCGCGGCACCGTCCTGGCATCCTCCCGGGTGATGCGATGGTGGGCCTGGCGCAGCTCGTGGAGCGAGCGACGCCCGGCGATCTCGGCGGCGATCTCGACGGGCAGGGGACCGCGCGGTTCGGTCGCCTCCCGCTCCGCGAGCGCGGCCGCGAGGAATTCCGCGAATCCCTCCGCCGACACGCTGCCGCGGTCCTCGACGTAGAACACATGCGGCGACAGGCAGCCCAGCTGGTTCCAGGCAGCGATGTCGGCCGCCGCCCGATGGGCGATGCGGGGGGCCTGATACGAAGATAGCTGGTCGCTGCCGATGAACCCGAAGCTCAACCGGTGCCCGTGGGGGATCCATCGGCAGCCGGGACGGAGCCGCGGGGCGATCGACTGGAGCGTCTCATCGCTGCCCTGTGCCGTGACGCAGTCGGCCTCATGGAACAGTGCCGCCTCGAGCGACTCGTGGCCCCCGGTCCACACCGCCAGCTCGAGGCAGCTTCCGAGCTTCGGTTCGAGATCGGCGAGGGAATGGGCAAAGAGGCGGGGAATGAGATTTCCGTTCCGGGGCAGCTTCATGAACTGCGCCGACCGGGTCAGGATCCCCAGGACCAGCGAGAACAGCGCCGAGTTGGGCAGGTTGCCCGCCGCGATGTGCACCAGCATCTCGGGACCCCTGGCGAAGGCCAGTCGGCCCTGTCGAAGCTCGGCTGCCGGCGCGGCGAATCCATCCAGACGCTGCGCATCCCCGAGGTCCTGCATCAGCAGGGCCTGCAGGCCTTCCACGGTCAGATGGCGGAAGAGCGAGTCCAGTCCTCGGCCAAGCGTTGCCGGACTGAATCCCGTCTCGGCCGCCCCTTGCTCGAGAGCGATCCGACGGAACCCCGAGTCCGGCTGCAGCCAACGTTCGGCCGCGAAGGCGATCAGCTCCACCAGTTCCTGGGTGCGACGCTGCGCCAGCCAGCTGGCCCGGTTCCGTTTGACCGCGATGCACGCGTCCCGGATCAGCTGGGGCGTCAGCACCGCATCCGACGGTAGATCCGCGAGGAACAGTTGCGGGAGGATCATGAAGCGGGCGGATTGGGGGACATCAGCGAGCAGCCCCGGGGTTCGGCGACAGGAGAGCGTCCGATCAGGCGGATCCCTTTGTCCTCGCACCGGGCGAGGTCTGCGGTCTGGATCATCATGGCCGACCAGAGGTTCGCCAAGTCGCAGATCTGTAGAAGCCCCGTCTCGCCTTGTGCCACGCAGCGTCCCGTCTCTGGCGACACCACCCGGGTTCGGGTCCAGGGCGGAAATTGGATCAGCGCATGATCCTCAGGCTCATCCGGGATGGAATACCCCGGGGAGCTCATCTCGCTCATCCCATACTCCGTCAGGATCGATCGGTCCGGGATCCCGAACCTTCTCGCGAGAGACCGGTGGAGTTCGCTCCGGGGCAGCACCCGGGAACGTCCCTTGTAGCCCCCCGTTTCGAGGATCACGGATCCCTCCGGCAGACTCCATCGGCGCTCCGGTTGGGCATCCAGGACGTGGACGAAGTTGAATGCGGTGCCGCACAACAGGATCGGGCGATCCAACGCGGTCAATGCGGTCGACAGCCCCTCGATGTCGACCTCCCATCCCTCGGGCGTGATCCGTCCCCAGAACCGTCCGGGTCCAGGGCAGGGGTCCAGTGAAAGAGTGCCCATCATGTGGGCGAGGGAGGAATGGGGGGCCACCTCGGGTGACGGGGTGATGGACCACAGTTCGGGGAAACGCCGGATCCCGCAGCGGAACACGATGCCCTGCCGCAGGGACCTCTCATACAATCTCAACGAGACGGGACCGTGGATGTGCCGACTCGGCTTCTGCCCCGTGGTCCCGCTGGAGTGGAAGACCGTGGTTCGTGCCGATTCAGGGATGCAGGTCAGCTCGTTTTCCTTGAACGCCTCCGTGGGCAGGGCCGGGATGCGATCCCAGGTCAGGTCTTCCGACGGGCTCACTGAATGGCGCAGAGCCCAGGCCTGGATCATTGGGTTGTTCCGGAATTGGACCTCGAAAACCCGTCGGCACCAGGCATTGAAGACGTCGTCCGAAATGAACGACAGGCATTGCTCCGCCAGTGCCTCCTCGAGGTTCTGGCTGAGCTCGACAAGCGCGTCGATGGGCAGGGCGGTTTTGATGGCAGCAATGCGGACTGGTTTTCCGCAACAGTCCGGATGGGGATGGAAGCGGATTGTGCGGCCTGCGGCAAGCGATCGGCTCGGTCCGAACGACCCTTCATCCTGTCGTCGACTGCCGGACCATCCGATACCAGCCAAGGCTCATGAGGCTCCACAGCAGCGCGACGATCCACGGCACCCATCCGGCGACGTCGTCCGCCAGGAGTGCGGGTCCGGTCAGCATCAGGGAGCAGTGTGCCACCATCCAGAGGGAGAGTGCAGGCGCCACCTCCATCACATAGCCCCAGGCACCGAGGATCATGCCGGCGGGAAGGATCATCGCCCCGAGGGTCCAAGGGGGCGGAAACCCTCCCCAGACGACCACCCCATAGAGGCAGGCGATGGGCCACAGGAGTGAGTTCCGCAGCACCTCCCACCCGAACGTGGGGAGGAAAGGAATCGCCAGGAAGACCGACACGGTCAGCCAGACCACGACGAATCGCCCCAGTGTCGAGGGGATGGCGAGGACCAGTGCCGCGACAGGATGGGATTCCGGATGGGCCATGGCATGAAACTGAGCCGGTGTTCCGTCGCGAGGGCAAGGACGGAGCGGCGCGATCCGGGTGGCGCACACGACACCCTCCGGCCTCGGGTCGATGTGGGTGATGCAGTCCCCGGCACCACGCTCCGCGGTGGTGTCGGGGCCACGTCCGCCTTCATCGACCCTCCCCCAACGACACCGACACCGAGAGGGTCCTAGAGTTGTTGCCGCGTGTGATCTCCTCCGTCGTCCCGGGGACGATCTCCAGCCGCAGGCGGTGCTCCCCAGGGGATTTGGGTGTCCACTCGAATTCACGCACGGATTCCCTGGCCCGCAGATCCAACGGTGCCTCGAGGGATGGCCACTCGATCGACATGACCTCCCGTTCGTCGATGAGCAACCTCCCTTGAATCGGACCGGTGGCTGCGCTGCCGATGTTGTGGACCCGCGCCCGGATCCGGACGGGCTTCCCGAGGACAAACGGTGGGTTCATCTCGAGGGCATCCGATCCGAGTGCCGGGTCGGGTCGATGTCGGGCCGGGCTGCGGCCACGCTCCACCTGACGGAATTCGAGTTCGATGGGCGTTCTGGGTGCGATCCGGACCGGCCACCCCGCTCCCCGCTCTCGGTGCTGGAATCGCATCGACCCAGAGAGGCGCTGCCCCGATTTTTGCCGGACGGTGTAGTCGCCCGGTTCGAGACGCCAGAGCCGGGCTTCAATGGTGATCGGATGCGGTGCGAAGGAAAAGACGCGGACCCGGAGGACGGTCGGCGATGCCTCCTCGACCAAGGCCGCCAGATCCCCGGCGGTCCCCTCCCAGGTCACCGCGTGCAGGGGCCAGTAGGTCGGGGTGCCCAGGGATCCGGTCAGCATCTCGAACAGCACCTCGTTTCCAGGAAGACTGACGCGGTCGGTGAACAGCACCTCCGTCGTGCTCATCTCGATGTTCGAGGACAAAGCCGTGACGATTCCCTCGAGTTCCCGGGTGAGCTCGGTTTCGTCCCGTTGGATCAGGTAGCGCTGGTAGGCCGAACCGCGCCTCGACAGGAACGGGTCGAAATCCATGCGCCCCGTCACCAGACGCCATTTCGACAGGACGTCGGCGAGGCTCTCGGAATCCGAAACCTGGGCAGCCCATGCTTCGGTTCCCGCGGTGGTCGAGTTCCGTGGATGCCGATGCTGCTCCTCCACCGCCTCGGTTGTGGCACGGAGCGATCGCATCCACGAGTCGTCCCCTGTCGCCGCGGACAGTCCGACCATGTGATGATACAGCGTGGCGGTGTAGTCGACCGACTCGAAATCGGCGAAGTAGTCACGGGTCTGCCACCACTGCTCCGCGTGCCCCCCAGGTCGGCCGTCAGGAAACCGGATGGATCCCGGCACGAAGCCGATCGGTTTTCCCCGATCCTCCTGGAACGCCGCATCGATCCAGCTCCCCACCCACTCGCCGAGGAGCCGTTCCACCTCCGGATGGTTTGAGTACCAGAGCGGGATCAGCCCCGGGTTCGCAGCCCGACCGTTGAGAGCGACATCGGCACCGTGGTCGGGCCGCTCCGATACCGCGGTTGCCGAGAAATGGTGTGACCGGAACAGCCTCCTCCCGGGCCGTGTCGGTGCCGTCCAGACATCCCTCAGGCAGGCCATCGTCTGCAGGCAGCGCTCGAGATACGTGGGATCACCGTACTGGACCAGCGCCAGGAGCGGGTGGGTGTCCGACATCGGCTCGGCGCCGTGTTCGACGTCGTTGATGTCCCGGCAGTAGCCGTTGGTCATCACCCCGGAGTTCCACAATCCCTCGGCCAGACGGCGCAAGCCGCCGCGGGCGATCGGGTCATCCAGGGCGAGCACGGCTGGCACCCAGCCTCGCAGGATCTCGACGTCGTCGCCCCAACCCCCTCCGAGTTCACCCCGTTCGTCCTGCCGCTTCTGGACCCAGTAGTGGATCAGGTCGCTGTAGCGGGACAGAGCCTCGTGTTGGAGCCGGGCCCACGCCGGAGCCTCCGGGGCTGGACATCGATAGACGAACCTGGAGCGGACGGTCGCCCCGGTGTAGAGCCGGACCAGCGGGTGGTTTGGAAACGCCTCCTGGAGCATGGCGAATTCCTGGTCTGCCAGGAGGCGTGTGTTCCGATGATGGCCTTCCGCCCAGTTCCAATGGGCGATCCGTCCCCGCAGCAGTCGACCCTTCCACTCGAGCGGATCCCCACGGGTCAGTGCTCCTTCGAGATCGTAGGCCGCCCAATAGCGGTCGTAGTTTCGCAACCCGGTCTGGGCTTGGGCTCTGGAATAGGCGTACTGCGCGACGTATTCGAGGGCCTGTCGATGCCGCCAGCAGGCCTCATGACGGGCGAGGGCGAGCCAGTATCGATCACTCGGGAACCCTGCGGATCCGGCCTGACCCGACTCGTGGTCGAGGACGGATCGCCACTGGAGTTCAGCCTGTCGCACCCAGTCCCATTCGGATCCCCGGTCCTCGATCACCATCGATCCAGCCAGGGTCTCCAACAGGCTGGCGTGGTCGATTCGGGCCTCGAGCGAGGCGGGAACGAAGGATCGCGCCGTTTCCTGAACCCGCTGCAGCTCCCCGCGATTGAACTCGCGGACCGCGACCTGGAGGGATGGGGTGCCCAGGGTGCCGTCCCAGCGTTCGTAGCCGCCGGGGACGGAGGTCGTGGGGATGGGTGTGAGTCGTGGCTCGACATGGGGTCGGATCCGGATGCCCAACACGGAATTGCGGTTGGAGCCCAGGAACCAGAGCCTGCCGTTCTCGGGTCGCTTGTCGGTGTAGTCCCGCCAACGGTCCGGGATCTCCGCCGCAGTCTCGAAACGGAAGTCGATGCGACCCTCCGGGGCATCGACGACGGCCGCCACGACCCGGGTCGGGGTCCCGCCATGGGATCCCCAGACCGGACCCCAGGCATCGATGTTCGTGCCCATCGGCTTCCCGTTGACCCAGACCCCGAGGTCATGCCGTGCGACCGTGTAGCGACCGAGGTGGACCGAGACCCAGTACCTTCCAGGTGGAACGTCCGCTTGGAACCTCAGGGGGCGTTCGTCCTCGACGCCGTCGCGGAGCACGTCGTTGTGCACCGGACCGGACCAGTGGGGATGCGTCGCCTTGAACGAGTCTGGGACCGGCACCGGGTCGTCGAAGCTCCCCGCTGCTGCGTGCTCCCAGCCGTATCCGGTCGTGGGTGAGTAGACGGTATTCTCCGTGATTTGGGTCCATCCGGGACGGACCACCGAGTTGCTCCGTCCCATGTCGAACAGGTATTCCCTCCGGCCCGCCGAAGTGGCGGTTGCGCCAGCGATCGTGACGAGCCACAGCATCAGCATGGCCTTCAAGGAGGCAGGATAGGGGCACCGAGGCATTGCCGAGATCAGGGAGACGTTGGGACGTTGCGTCGAGTAGGACAGCACCCTGGATGGCGTGCCAATGGAAAGGTGGGCTGGCGCGGCGTGACCGGGAGAAGTCCGGAACTGCGTGCATCGGTCGTGTGTGTCGGGCGGCTTGCCGACTCCATCTCCGACAGATCAGCCTACGACTCGTGACCCCCCAGTTCGCCTATGATGTGTCCCGCACCTGGGAGGCGAATGCCGAGTCAGGTCCCTTCCTCGCGTCGCCCACCACACCGGTTCCGGAGACCCCGATGAAGACGTTCCTCGGTCTGCCGGTCCGGAGCCGTCTTGGGATCGCGGCGGGACTGCTGCTGAATGGTCGATGGGTCCGCGCCTATGCCGAACGGGGCTTTGACCTGCTCACCTACAAGACGGTGCGCTCCGCGGCGCGCCCCTGCCACCCGATGCCGAACTGGGTGTGGATCGATGACTCTGGCAACGCCTCGGGTCCGGTCGTGGCCACGGGAGCCATTCCCGGAGATCTCACGCGCCTCAGTTCCGCCGTCTGCTTCGGCATGCCCTCGATGCACCCGGAACACTGGCGCAGCGATGTCCGGTCCACGGTTTCCGCCCTGCGTCCCGGACAGCTGCTCATTGTGTCCGTGGTGGGGACACCCCGGGCATCAGGCTCGATCGAGGATCTGGCTGAGGATTTCGCCCGGTGTGCCACCTGGGCGGCCGAGGCGGGTGCGCCGGTGATCGAGGCGAACCTGTCGTGTCCGAATGTCTGCTCGTCCGAAGGGACGCTCTATCTGGACGCCGACGCCACGCATCGGGTGGTCCGACGGATCCGCGATGCGATCGGCCGGGTGCCATTGCTGGTGAAGATCGGGGTGTTGCCTGGGGATGTCGCCCGGCAGCGGTTTCTCGATTCGGTGTCCGGTCTGGTGGACGGAATCACCCTCGTCAACTGCATCGCACGTCCCGTGCTGCATCCCGACGGCTCCCCGGTGTTTGGGGAGGGGTTTCGGACGGTGGGTGTCCTGGGGCGGACCCTCCATGAACCGTCCGTGGTTGCGGTCGCTTCCCTCAGACAGGCGCTCGATCGACGGGGTCTTCGACTGGCGCTGGTCGCCGTCGGTGGGGCCTCGACCCGGGAGGACATCGCCGACTTCTTCGGGGTGGGTGCGGATGCGGTCCTGTGCGGATCCTCGCCAATGTACCTGCCGGATCTGGCAATCGAGGCCAAGCGCCACCATCCCGAGTGGTGAGTCGTCAGAACCGGGGTGCTGGACCTTCGGCGGGATGGGGCCGGACCACAGGACTGGGTGATGTTGGGTAGGTGATGCAGTGCCCTGCGTCACTGGGTGCACCGCGTGAATTGCCCCCCGGGGCCTGGGGTTCGTTCTGAAGCGTCAGGACACTCGCCCCTCAATCCAGTCGCATCCACCACACCTCGGGAGACCGCACTCCAGGCCGCACCTCCCCGCTGGGCAGCACCCATCCCCCACGCCACGCCACGCAAGGCAGCGTCACCCGGGGTGCCGGCAGGCTTCCGATGTGCGACCAGCCCGGAGGCCTCAGGTCCAGTCGGAGGAGGTCTCCGCCGAATCCCGGATGGGAAGCCGACGCAGGCTGGCCGGCTCGGGAACCGTCATCACCTCCCAGAACGTAGACGAGATCCCGGTCCACCGGCGCTGGCGAGGCGGCGGCGACGCACGGACGTGGCAGATCCGGGAGCCGTTCCCAACCGCGTGACGCCGCGTAGCGCCAGGCATCCCGGAGATAGCGACGGGATGTCTTGCCGTCCCGGGATTCCAACGCCGCACCGCCGATGAGGCAGAACCCCTCCGACAGCCCGGCGATGACGGGAAGGATTCGGGCTTCGGCCGGCAGCGGTGGGAGTTCTCTCCAGCCCGCACCGCGTTTTCCGGGCACCGTGGCGAAGACGCGTCCCGACGCCGCCCGCTCCCCGGGTTCCGGGGTGCCGCAGGCGACGTAGGCGACCCCTCGGCGGTCGAGCACGCCTGCGGCATTGGCCAGCGGGATCGGCAACGGCGGCGGGAGTTCGCTGGAGGGGATGGATTCGAGTCGGCCCCGACCCCACCGGAGCCCGATCACTTCCGTCGTCGGGCCTTTGGCATCACTGCCGCCGAGGCATACCACCCGGTCCTTCGCGGTGATGGACACGCCATAGGCCCGCGGTGCGGGCAGGGACCCGGCACGCCGCCAGGATCCAGTGGGGGTGTCGAGCACCCAGACCGTGTCGTGCCAGACCTTGGTTCCGCCCTGCCACGGGGGACGATCCGGGAAGTTGGCGCCACCCGCGACGAGCAGCGCCCCTCCCGAGACGCCGGCGAAGGGGGCGGCCACCCCGATCGGATCCGGCAACGGGGGCAGGGGTTTCCAGATGGGTCCCGACCCGGCGGTCAGGGAGGACATCCCGATCAGGACACCGATGGTGAGTCCGCTGAGCCACATGGCTTGGCGGCGGGATGACGGCATGTGACTCCCCCGGTATGCCTGCGATCTCACTGCCGCCGCACCCGGAGGAGCTGTCCGGAGCCGGCGGGGTCCAGTCGGTGGACGAACTGGGTCCGCGGTGGGGTTGACACGATGTCCTTCTGCAGGGTGACGAAGGGTTGGCCGACGCCTTCGCTGGATTCCACGGTGTAGGCTTCCCCGGCTTGGCTTGCCCAGCTCAGGACCACCGAGGCATCGGTCCCAGACCCTCGATCGAGGCTGATGGACAAGGCCTGCGGAATGGGATCACCGAAGAGCTCGATATCGTCCAGCACCCAGCCCCCGGCCGTACGGCTGGTGTCGGTCGGTCCCATGCCCCAGCGGATCTGGAGGGTCGGACTTCCATCGGTCCACGAAGGCAACGCCACGGTCTGCGGGACCCATTCCTTGGTGTTCAGGGAGGTTTCGACAGGGTTGACCCAGACCCGGGTCCAGTCCGTTCCGTTCGTGGAAACCTCGACGCTGGCCTGGTCGCTCAGGCCGCGCTCGATCGTGAGCCAGCGGACAAAGTGGAGTGTGAGGTTGCGATGCCTGGAGGCATCGAACACGGGCGAGGTCAGATACTCGGTCGTCTTCAGGTTGTTTCGATAATCCTCATGAAGGTCGTAGGCATAGGCGTTGAGACCTGTGTATCCGCCATGCGGTTTGTTTTTCCCACCAGGTTGGCCCCAGGTCCACACGGACTGCCCGGCCCAGCCTGGATCCGATTCCAGAAACTCCCGGCTGATCAGTCCCACATCGTCGGTGACGGTCACGGTCGTCACCGAGGTGGCACCCAGCCGGGCTCCTCCCACCTGGTTCCCAAGCGTCACGAGGAACGATTTCGAGGGCCTTGCTGGGCTGGCGGACAGCGGGACCACCAGCGTCTTGTTGGTTTCACCCGCACGGAAGATCACCGTCCGATGCTGACCTTCGAAGTCCGTGCCCTCGATGGCGCCCAATGAGCCGGTGTCGACCCGGACGGAAACGAGGCCATCGGTGCCATCGATCCGATCGATCTCCAGCCGGGCGGCCGGGGAATTGAAGTCGACCGTCGTCCAGCGGCTTCGGAACTGCAGCAGTCCGGGATTGTTCTCGAGCAACAGGTTCAGGCTCCGTGCGTCCGAAGTCCCGGTCTGGGGCATCGAAACCACCAGCAGGTCCTCGTATCGGGCAGCGACCATGTTGGTGGCCGAGTCGGCAAGGCGGACCCGGACCTGGATCGCACTGCGGGGTCCGAGCGTCCCGTGGTCAGGTTCCACCTGCGCCCAGCGTGACCCCAGGGAGATTTCCCAGGACGTCGGTTTCGCCCCGGAATTGGTCAGGGTCAGGGTGATCCCATTGGTGTCGAAGGGTCCGCCGGCACGCTCCTTGAAGGCGAGGAAGGGTGGCCCCAACACGGTGATGGCATGGTCGATCGTTCGCAGGGTGAGGGTGTGGAGGGTGTGGGTCCCATCCACGACGGTCACAGTGTTCGTGATCGGCGCATGGCCCGGGGCCTCGGCGGCGA
>CAZZKQ010000081.1:0-10052 GCA_964654875.1 uncultured Verrucomicrobiota bacterium
CTTCGCCCTGTTCCTCTGGAACGGCAAGTGATCGAACCGTCCGGCGCGGGCCTCTTGGCCCGCGCCACCATCTTCCCAAGTCCGCTGAACCGCCCGTATGAGCTCCTTCCTTGTGCTTGCCGCCGCCGGCCCCGTTGAGCAGATCGCCACCACGTTCGGTGCGAACTGGCCGGCCCTGATCTCGAACATCATCAGCTTCGTCCTCGTGGCGCTGATGCTGAAGAGGTTCGCGTTCGGGCCGATCCAGAAGGTCCTCAAGGAGCGTGCCGAGAAGATCGAGCAGGGGCTGGCCAACGCCGAGCGCATCAAGGCCGAGCTGGCGGGTGCCGAGGCCAAGGCCCGCGAGGTCATTGGACAGGCGGGTGCCCAGGCCACCCGCATGATCGAGGAGGCCCGTGCCGCCGCCGCCGCCGAGGCGGAGAAGAGCCGGCAGCAGGCCATCACCGATGCGCAGGACATCCTGGCCAAGGCGAAGGTCGCTGGCGACAACGAGCTGGCCCGCATGAAGGCGGAGCTCCGCAAGGAGGTCACCCGACTCGTGGTCGAGACCAGCGCCAAGGTCACGGCGGACGTCCTGACGGTCGACCAGAAGAAGCGTCTGGCCGATGACGCGAACCGTCTCCTGGCCAACAACTGATCCGGTTCTGGCTTCCTCGAGCGCATGAAGATCTCCAAACAAGCCCGCCGTGACGGACGGGACCTCTTCAAGGCCTGCCAGGTGGCCGGAGTCCTGGACGAGGGCCGCGTTCGTGATGCGGTCGCCGCTGTGCTGAAGCGAAAGCCCCGCGGATATCTGGCGATCGTCGAGCACTTCAAACGGCTGGTGAAGCTGGATCTCGATCGCCGGACGGCGCGGGTTGAGAACGCCACGGAGACCACCCCCGAGCAGCAGGAGGCGATCCGCTTGAATCTCGAACGGCGCTACGGAGCCGGTCTCCGGCTGACGTTCTGGATCAATCCGGATCTGATCGGCGGACTCCGCATCCAGGTTGGCAGCGATATCTATGACGGATCCGTCGCCGGCCGACTCACCGCCCTGCAGTCTGGATCCGTTCTCTGATCCGCACCCATTTCAATCCGTTTCAATCCAATTCAGTTCCGATGAGCAACATCCTTCAGGAAATCGAAGCACAAATCGCCGGGGTCAAGACGGCGGTCCAACGCCAGAACGTCGGATTCGTCCGCGAAGTGTCCGACGGCGTCGCGAAGATCGAGGGCCTCACCGATGCGATGGCCAACGAGATGCTCGACTTCGGCAACGGGGTCATCGGCCTCGCCCTCAACCTTGAGGAGACCGAGGTCGGCGCGATCATCCTCGGCGACTACCTGGGCGTCAAAGAGGGCGCCGAGGTCAAGACCACCGGCAAGCTGCTCTCCGTCCCGGTCGGCAAGGGTCTCCTCGGGCGCGTCGTCGACACCCTCGGCCGCCCGGTCGACGGCAAGGGCGAGATCGTCGCCACCACCTCGTATCCGGTCGAGAAGATCGCCCCCGGCATCGTGAAGCGGCAGTCGGTCAACCAGCCGCTGCAGACCGGCATCATGGCCATCGACGCCATGATCCCGATCGGGCGTGGCCAGCGCGAGCTGATCATCGGCGACCGGTCCACCGGCAAGACCACGATCGGCGTGGACACGATGATCAACCAGGCCCGGATCAACAAACAGAACGCCAGCGTCCCGGGGTTCCGTCCGGTCTACAACATCTACGTCGCCGTCGGCCAGAAGCAGTCGAACGTGGCCCGCGTGATCGCGGAGCTCGAGAAGGCCGGGGCCCTCGACTACACGATCGTCGTCGTGGCCTCTGCGGACTCCTCCGCGGCCTCCCAGTATCTCGCCCCGTTCTCTGGGGCGGCGATGGGCGAGTGGTTCATGGACAACGGCATGGATGCGCTGATCATCTATGATGATCTGTCCAAGCAGGCCGTCGCCTACCGCCAGGTCTCCCTGGTGCTGAAGCGTCCGTCGGGCCGTGAGGCGTATCCGGGCGACGTCTTCTATCTGCACAGCCGCCTCCTCGAGCGCGCCGCGCGCGTCAACGAGATGGCCGGCAACGGCTCGCTCACAGCGCTCCCCATCATCGAGACCCAGGCGGGCGACGTCTCCGCGTACATCCCGACCAACGTGATCTCGATCACGGACGGCCAGATCTACCTCGAGACCGACCTGTTCTATCAGGGTGTCCGTCCCGCGATCTCGGTCGGTCTCTCGGTCTCCCGTGTCGGTTCGGCCGCGCAGATCAAGGCCATGAAGCAGGTCGCCGGCCGCATCAAGCTGGACCTCGCCCAGTTCCGTGAGCTGGCGGCGTTCGCGCAGTTCGGATCGGATCTCGACGCCAAGACCCAGGCGACGCTCGAGCGCGGCAAGCGCATCGTCGAGCTGTTCAAGCAGAACCAGTACAATCCGCTGCCGGTCGAGCAGCAGGCGGCCATCCTCTGGTCGATGCAGAACAACTTCCTCGACGACGTGGCGGTCGAGAAGGTGAAGGATTTCCAGACCAAGCTGATGGACTTCCTGGCCACCCGGAAGGCTGCGGTCCTGGACAAGATCCGGACCGAGAAGGCCTTCAACGACGCCCTCGCGGCGGAGCTCAAGGCGGCCATTGTCGAGTTCAAGCAGGGGTATCGCTGACGGTTCCCCGGTTCCCTGACCCACAGCCCCGCCTATGCCGAGCACCCGCGACCTCCGCCGCCGGATCAAGTCGGTCAAGAACACGGCGCAGATCACCAAGGCCATGCAGATGGTGGCCTCGGCGAAGATGCGCAAGGCCCAGCTTGCGGCCCTGGCCGGTCGTCCCTACGCGCAGCTGATGAACGAGGTCCTGGCGGCGGCGACCGCCGGAGCCGGGGAGTTCTCGCATCCGCTGCTGGAACGGCGTCCCGTGAAGCGGAAGGCGCTCATCGTGATCACCACCGACAAGGGTCTCTGCGGCGCGCTGAACACCAATCTCCTGCGCGAGGCCGCGAAGTATGACGCCAAGGCGCTGTACGTCTCCGCCGGCCGCAAGGGTGCCCAGTTCATCGCCCGTGCGAAACGGGAGCTGGCCGCGGAATTCACCTACCGCGACACCCCGGTGTTCGCCGAGGCCCGGACGATCTCCAAGTTCGTCCAGGAGCTCTTCCTCGAGGGCAAGGTCGACCAGGTCGACGTCGCCTTCAGCAACTTCATCTCCACGCTGACGCAGAAGCCCGAGATCCGGACGCTGCTGCCGATCGGTGACATCAAGAAGCTCGAGGCCGATCTTGCTGGTGAGGGCAGCAACGAGTCGCTGGCCCCGGCTGCCGGGAAGGAGTACGCGTTTGAGCCGAATCCCGGTGCGGTGCTCGGCAACCTGCTGCCACACTACCTCAACTACCAGGTCTTCCAGTTCCTCCAGGAGGCCCGGGCCTCCGAGCACTCGGCGCGGATGGTCGCGATGAAGAATGCGACCGACAACGCCAAGCAGATCCTCAAGGATCTGACCCTCGAGTACAACAAGCTGCGCCAGGCCAGCATCACCAACGAGCTGCTCGAGATCACCACCGCCCAGATGGCCCTCGGCTGACCCACCCCTTTCCAGAATCTGAATCTACCCGTCGAGTCATGAACAAAGGCAAGATTGTCCAAATCATCGGTCCGGTCGTGGATATCGAGTTTCCCGAGAAGCTCCCCGCGATCTACAACGCCCTCACCGTCGAGTTCACCCCGCCCGGCCAGGGCCCGTCGCGGCTGACCCTCGAGGTGCAGCAGCATCTCGGTGACAACTGGGTCCGTGCGGTCGCCATGAGCAGCACCGAGGGGCTCAAGCGCGGGTTCGACGTCGTCGACGCCGGTGCTCCGATCTCCGTCCCCGTGGGCGAAGGCGTCATGGGCCGCGTGCTCGACGTCACCGGCCAGCCGGTGGATGAGCTCGGGAAGGTCAAGGCCGACAAGTACTATCCGATCCATCGTTCGGCACCGCCGCTGGTCGACCAGTCGACCAGCCCCCAGATCCTCCACACCGGCATCAAGGTCATCGACCTCATCTGCCCCTTCCTCAAGGGCGGCAAGGTCGGCGCATTCGGTGGCGCAGGCGTCGGCAAGACCGTCGTCATCCTCGAGCTCATCAACAACATCGCCAAGCTGCACGGCGGCATCTCGATGTTCGCCGGCGTGGGTGAGCGCACCCGCGAGGGCAACGATCTCTACAACGAGATGATCGAGGCCGGTGTCATCAAGACCGTGAAGGACGAGAAGGGCCACCCGAAGAAGGGTGCCAACGGCATGCCGGTCATCGACGAGGGTTCGAAGATCGGTCTGGTCTACGGCCAGATGAACGAGCCCCCGGGAGCCCGTCTCCGCGTGGCGCTGTCGGCGCTGGCCGTCACGGAATACTTCCGCGATGAGAAGAACCAGGACGTGCTCCTGTTCGTCGACAACGTCTTCCGGTTCTCCCAGGCCGGATCCGAGGTGTCCGCGCTGCTCGGTCGCACGCCGTCGGCGGTCGGCTACCAGCCGACGCTCGCCGCCGAGATGGGCAACCTCCAGGAGCGCATCACCTCCACCAAGAAGGGGTCCATCACCTCGGTCCAGGCGGTCTACGTCCCCGCGGACGACCTCACCGATCCTGCTCCTGCGACGACCTTCGCGCACCTCGATGCGACGATCGTTCTGGAGCGTTCGATCGCCGAGCTGGGCATCTACCCCGCGGTGGATCCCCTCGCCTCCGGTTCGAAGGCCTTGGCCCCCGACATCGTCGGCGAGGAGCACTATCAGGTCGCCCGTGGCGTCCAGAAGGTGCTGCAGCGCTACAAGGATCTTCAGGACATCATCGCGATCCTGGGCATGGACGAGCTGTCCCCCGACGACAAGCTCACCGTGTACCGCGCACGGAAGATCCAGAAGTTCCTCAGCCAGCCGTTCTCGGTCGCCGAGGTCTTCACCGGCCGCGCGGGCAAGCAGGTGCCCATCAAGGACACCGTCCGGGGCTTCAAGGAGATCCTTGAGGGCAAGCATGACGATGTGCCCGAGAACAACTTCTACATGAAGGGCGGCATCGACGAGATCAAGGAGTGAGGCGATCCGACCGGACCCTCCCTTCCCAACCTCTTCCCGAATCCAACATGGCCACGCTCAAGCTCGAGATCGTCACCCCCGAGGCCAAGATCTACTCGGAGGATGTCGACATGGTCACCCTGCCTGGCGTCGAGGGTGAGATGGGCATCTTTCCGAGGCACATCCCGCTGATGACCGAGATCGCCTCCGGAGAGGTCTATGCCCGCAAATCGGGACGCGACTACTTCCTGGCGGTGGGCTCGGGATTCGTCGAGATCACCGGGGACCGCGTCGCAATCCTCACGGACATGGCGATCAAGTCCGACGACATCGACGAGGCGAAGGCCGAGGAGGCCCGGAAGCGGGCCGAGGCGCGTCTCGCCGAGAAGCTGAGTGACGACGAGCACGCGACGGTCCAGGCCTCGCTGATGCACTCGCTGACCCAGCTGAAGGTCAAACGCCGGCGTCATTCCTGATGTCCCAACGATTCCAAAACCCGGCCCAGCGCCGGGTTTTTTCTTGGGTGCGGACGGAGTCGCCGGCTTGTTTCCCATCGCCTTGCCGCTAGGGTCCAGAGCATGCCGGCACCGGTGCCATCAACACCGCCCCAGACGAAGGAGGCGCCCGAGGAGCAGTCGAAGGGGCAGAAGGAACCGGGATTCCTCGTGGTCTGCTGGAACGATCCGATCAACATCATGGCCTACGTCACCCATGTCTTCCAGGTCGTGTTCGGATGGGATCGGAAACGGGCCGAGAAGCACATGCTCGAGGTCCATGAGCAGGGACGGAGCGTGCTGACCCGGGAGTCCTTCGAGAAGGCGGAACACTACGTCCACCAGCTCCAGAAATATTCCCTGCAGGCCACGCTCGAGAAGGCCGACACCTGATTCGGGGACCCCACCGGTGAAGCTGATTTCCCACGAAGAGAACCGGTTTGTCCTCCGGCTGGACAAGCGGGAGCACGACGCCCTGATGGCGGTCCTCGGCCTCCGGGCCCATCTGCAGCGGAGGAATCCCTCGCTGATGGCGGACACGATCACCGATCCCAAGCTCAAGGAGGCCGAATCGGATCTGCACACGGCCCTCGAGGAGAACCGGAGGAGTCTGTCGGACTCCCTTGCCAGATTGATGGACGATCCGGAGAAGGTGTCGAACCAGGGCCGCGGAAAGATCCTGACGCTCGACGCCTCGGAGCTGGACCTGATCCTGCAGGGATTGAACGACGCCCGAGTCGCGGCCTGGGAGAGTCTCGGTTCGCCGGATCTGGACGACGGTCGACGGCCGGAGGTCAACGACGACAACTTCCTCGGTCTCTGGACGATCCAGGCGACGGACCTGTTCCAGTCCTTCCTCCTGGCGATCCTTCGCGGCGACCCGGAGGACTCGTGAGTGGATCGGCGGTCTGGATGCTCGACGAGCGCCTGTGGTTTCCCGACCCCAGACGCGCCCGGGGTGATGGGCTCGTCGCGGTCGGCGGCGACCTGAGTGTTCCGCGCCTTCTCCTGGGCTATCGGACCGGGGTGTTTCCGTGGACGGTCGAGCCGGTCACCTGGTGGTCCCCGGATCCGCGTGCGATCTTCGACCTCGAAAGGATCCACATCCCGAGGAGCCTTGATCGGACCCTTCGGAAGGGGGTGTTCCGGGTCACCTTCGATGCCGACTTCGGCGCGGTCATCCGGGGCTGTTCGGAGGCGGAACGAGCGGGGAATCCCACCTGGATCACGCCGGAGTTCATCTCAGCCTATGAGGCGCTGCATCGCGCGGGGTTCGCCCACAGCGTCGAGGTCTGGTCGGGCGACACCCTGGCGGGCGGACTCTATGGCGTGGCGATCGGCCGCTTCTTCGCCGGGGAGTCCATGTTCCATCGGAAATCCGACGCCTCGAAGGTCGCCGTGGTGTCCATGGCGGAACGACTCCACCGGGAAGGATTCGGATTGTTCGACACCCAGATGGTGACCCCGGTCACCGAGTCGTTGGGAGCCGTCGAGATCCCGCGCGAGGAGTATCTGGATCGACTCGCGAGGGTGGTCGCCGAGCCCGAGGCCTGGGGTGGTTCGGGAGCCTGAGAACCGGGTCTGCGACGTGTCGGGGTATCGGGATCAAGGCTGTTCCCATCCCTAAATCTGGCGATAGGCGGACGGGTGGGTCCGTGGGATAGGAGAGGAGTGCTGACGCTTCCATCCAGGAATGGCGCGGCAATGACAGATCCCATGAACAACCCAGAGACAATCCCATGCCGGACCGCCCGAACCCGGGCCGGGTCCGGATTCACGCTGGTGGAGATGGTTGGCGTCCTCGCCATCATGGCCATCCTCACCTCGATGCTGCTGCCGCGCGTGTTCGCGGTGATCAACGATGCGCGGGTCAGCAGCGCCGCCACGGCTCTGAACGCGGTCCGGTCCGCCGCCATGACCTACTTCGGTCGGCATGGCCGGTTCGGTGACGCCTCGGGAACCGCCGTGACCGACTTCACTTCGACCACGGCGTCCGCCTGGGACCGCGAGGTCCTGCTGCGGGGTGGGTTCCTGGACCGCCGTTTCATGACCCGGATCTCCGACGCCGCCTCGGTGACCCTCACCAACTGCCTGACCGGCAGCACGGAGCCCACCGGGGCGAACGACGCCTACGATCTCGATGGGCTCGACAGTCCGAGGAACGACGCCTCCGGTGGGCGTGTCGTGGTCCAGGCCATCCTTGAGAATGTGGCGCTGGAGGATGCCCGGGAGCTGAACCGCCGCATCGATCTCGACGAGAACCTCCTGTCGACCGCCGACACCAGCAACCAGGGCCGGGTGAAGTTCAACATGAGCGGGTCCCAGTCGGGTACCGTGAAGGTCTACCTCGCCCACCGCTGAGGCTCCGGTCCCATGGAACCCCACATGCTCGCGGAACCCATCCAGGACCCGGTGGTTCACCGTCTCCTCGCGGGGGGGCTTCTGGATCCCAGCCAGCTCGAGCTGGCACGGGTCGAACATCGGCGCCGGGGTGGAACCCTGGTCCGGGTGCTTCTTGACCTGGGGTTCATCTCCGGGCAGCGGCTCGCTTCGGCCATCGCAGCGGAGGCGGGTGTGGCGGAGGCGGACATGGACGACTCCTCAACATGTGGGGCGCTGGCAGACCGTCTTGGGCGGGAACGGATGCGCCGCCTCGGGGCGGTGCCGAGGGTGGACCCCCATGGGGTCCGGTTTGTGGCCATGATCAACCCGCTCGACCTGCCCGCTGTCGACGAGATCCGCCAGGTGGTCGGACCGGAGGTCGAGATCCGTGGGGCGTCGGAGTCCAGCATCCTCGAAGCCCTCGAGGGCATCGAGACCACGTCGGGTCCTGCCTCGGGGGTGATTCAACGTTGTCTCGAGACCCAGCTTTCACTGGAGGGAGCGGAACCGCGATCCGGAGCACCCGCCACTGTGGCGGCACGGGGTGAGGGTCCCATCGTGGATCTTGTGGAGGAACTGATCTCCCAGGCCCTGGAGACCGGCGCCAGCGATCTCCACTTCGAGCCCGCCGAGACCACTCTCCGGGTGCGACTCCGACGGGATGGTCTCCTGGGAGGCGATGTCCTGATCCCGAAACCCGTCCAGGCCGCCGTCACGGCGCGCCTCAAGATCCTGGGCGGATTGGATGTGTCGGAGTCGCGCAGCCCCCAGGACGGCTGTGGAACGGTCTCGGTCCGACGCAGGCGGGTCCATCTCCGGATCTCCACCCTGCCGACGCAGTTTGGCGAGAGTGTGGTCCTCCGGCTGCATCGTGCAGGAATCGAGGCGCTGACCCTCGGGGCGCTCGGTCTGGGTCCGGACCTGGAGAGGGATCTTCGGCTCGTCCTGAGCCGGAGCCACGGGGCCCTCGTGGTGACGGGACCTACCGGAAGCGGGAAGACCACGACGCTCTACGCCATCCTGAAGGAATTGAATCGACCGGAGGTCTCGCTATTCACCCTGGAGGATCCGGTGGAGATGTCCTGGCCCGGCGTCCGCCAGACCCAGATCCAGGAGGAGGTGGGCCTGACGTTTGGCCGGGGGTTGAGGGCCCTCCTGCGACAGGATCCCGATGTGATCCTGGTCGGCGAGACCCGGGATTCCGAGACGGCCCAGCTGATGGTCCGGGCGGCATTGACCGGCCACTGTGTCCTGACCTCGTTGCATACCCAGGATGCAGCCGGTGCGATTCCAAGGTTGTTGGACCTGGGTGTGGAGCCCGGCCTCCTCCCGGGAAGCCTCAATGCCGTCCTCGCGCAGAGACTGGTTCGACGATTGTGTGCCGGGTGTCGGCGGGAGAATTTGATCCAGGAGGGGGCGACGGGTCGGGAGAGCATGGGGAGCGGGTGGCGAGCGGTGGGGTGTCCGGCCTGTGGGCAATCCGGGTATCGGGGGCGGATGGCCTTGTTTGAGTTCCTCCCGGTGTGTGAGGACCTCCAGGAACTGATCCCGAGCCGGCCCAGCTCCGCGAAGGTGGCTCGGTTCGCAAGGGAACGGGGGATGATCCCACTGCGGGAACAGGGTCGGGCGGCAGTCCACCGCGGGGAGACCTCCATGGAGGAGCTCTTCAGCGCCCTCGGGGATCCTGGACCATGAGCGCCCACTACACATACCGGGGTGTCGACCTCAAGGGGCGTATCCGGCGAGGCGTCGCGACCGCCGTCGATGAGCAGGGACTGGATTCCGATCTTCGAGCCCGGGGGATCTGGCTGTTGGAGGCGTTTCCCAGACCCGAGAGGTCGGGTCGGACTCCGCGTGGATCCAAGGTGCGCCGAGCGGAGTTGATCACCTTCTGTGCCTCCATGCGGTTCCAGGCGGAGGCGGGCATCCCGCTGGTCCAGGCCCTCGATGGATTCGCGGAGGAATCGGGACGGTGTTCCCTTGGCAGGATTGTGTCCGAGGTTCGGCACCGGGTCGAGGGAGGCCAGACCCTCTCGGTGGCCATGGAGTCGTGGTCGCGGGTCTTCCCGCGGGAACTGGTCCAGCTCATCCGGGTGGGAGAGGCGTGTGGGTCCCTCCCCGAGGCCTTTGCGGAAGGACAGCGCCATCTCGCCTGGACGGACAGGC
>CAZZKQ010000082.1:0-9957 GCA_964654875.1 uncultured Verrucomicrobiota bacterium
CCCGTGAGGCCGCGGCCAGGGCCGATCTCGCGGCGATCAAGACCGCGCTCGACACCTACGAGATCGACAACGGCTCCTATCCGAAGTCGCTCCAGGACCTCATCGAGGCCCCGCGCAACGCGCGGTCGTGGAAGGGACCCTACCTCGACCGCCTGCCGCAGGATCCGTGGGGCAACCCTTACGTCTATGGCCAGCCCGCGCGCCGCAGCAAGGCCGGGTACGATCTGTCCTCGGTGGGACCGGACGGCAAGGAGGGATCCGAGGATGATTTCGGGAACTGGACCCAGAACTGAGCCGCGTGCGCGCCACGGGGAGGGGTTCACGCTGCTCGAGCTGATCCTCGTGCTGGCCCTGCTCGGGATCGCCGTGGCCATCGTCACCCCGCGCCTGTCGGGGTTCGCCAGCGGCCGCGCGTTCGACTCCGAGACCCGACGCCTCCTCGCCCTCACCCACGCCGCCCGCTCCCGGGCCATCGCGGAAGGCCGTCCCATCGTGCTCTGGATCAACTCCACCTCCGGGACCTATGGGGTGCGACAGGATGGACCCGTGGCCAACGTCGACACCAACGCCCTCGAGTTCAGCCTCGCCCCGGGGATCGAGATCGCCTTCGACACCCCCGACGCCCTCGTGGGCCAGTCCGCCACGAGTCGACGTTCCCAGATCCCACCCCTGCCCAACGCCGTGTCGGTCGGCCCGCTCCAGATCCTCCCGGGGATCCGCATGATGCCGGACGGATCGATCGACGAAACCAGTCCTCAATCGATCCGGATCACCCAGGCCGACGGCACCGCGCTGTGGCTCGTCCAGGGGTCCGACCGGAGACACTATGAACTGCGTCCGGCCAACCTCTGACCCCCGACGCATCGAGGTGGGCTATACGCTGGCCGAGACGCTCGCGGCGCTGCTCTTCCTCGCGATCGTCATCCCGACCGTCGTGGAGGCGCTGCACCTCGCGGGTCGCGCCGGGACCGTGGCGGAACGCCGGGCCGTCGCCGCCCGCATCGCCGAGCGCATGCTCAACGAGTCGATCGTCTTCACCAACCAGGTCTCCGGGAACCGCTCCGGCGTCGTCAGCGAGGGCAACCACGACTACGCATGGACCGTCACCCGACAGAACTGGCTCACCACCCCCCTGCCCCTCCTCACGGCCGAGGTGCAGTTCACCGTCCAGGGCCAGCCATCCTCGGTCCAGCTGAGCACCATTGGCGCCCCGATCCCATGATCCGCCGGCGCTCCACAACCGTGGCCGACCAACCCGATCCCCGGACGACCCAGGCCTTCACCCTGCTGGAGCTGCTGCTGTCGATCGGCGCCGCAGCGCTCATCCTGCTGGCGATCCAGTCCACCCTCTTCACCACGCTGAGGCTCCAGGATCGCATGACCGGGGCCCTCGAGGCCGCGGTCCCGCTCGAGATGGCGTTCGATGTCCTCCGACGCGACCTCCAGTGCGTCGTCCCCCCGAAGGTCTCCGGGATCCTGTCGGGCGGGTTCCGCTGCGGGACCGTCCTGAGCACCGGCATCAGCCAGCCCGTGTCGCTCGAACTCCACACCAGCACCGGAACCCTTCTGGCCGCCGAGCCCTGGGGCGACATCCAACGCATCACCTACAGCCTCAAGCCATCCACCGACGGCACCGGGACCCAGGACCTCTACCGGGGGGTGTGCCGGAACCTGCTGACCACCTCCACCCCGGAGATCGAGGACCAGCTGCTCCTCCGGAACGTCCGGCAGCTCGACATCCAGAGCTACGATGGCCTGGCCTGGTATCCGATCTGGGACACCACCGACACCTCCACCCCCCGCACCAATCTGCCCGTCGCAGTCCGGGTGATGATCCATCGCGAGGCAGACGACGACGACTCCCCGGTCCAGCTGCTGGTGCCGATCGGGACCCAGAGTCGCACCAATTCGACGACCACCGTGGGCGGATGATCCTCAACCCTCCAGCCACGGGCATCGCCCGGAGACGTTCACGACCCGCCGACGCCTCGGTGCTGATCGTGGTGATGTGGGTCACCGTCGCCATCCTGTCGGTCACCCTCTATTTCGCCGACTCGATGGGTCTGGAGATCCGGGCGACTGCCAACCGGGTCTCAGGACTGGCCGCGCAACAGGCCGCCGAGGGTGCCGTCCGATACGTCAGCTGGACCCTCTTGAACTCCGTCTCCAATGGGATCCTCGTCACCAACGCCCAGTTCCAGTGCGAGGGGGTGCCCGTTGGGGATGCCCGGTTCTGGCTGATCGGACGCAACCGGGACCAGGCCTACCGGACGGATCCGTGGTTCGGTCTGGTCGATGAAGCCTCCAAGCTCAACCTGAACGTGGCCAGCTCGAATGCCCTCGCCTCGCTCCCCGGCATGGGAACCGACCTGGCGTCCGCCCTCATCGACTGGCGCAGCACGAACAGCGATCTGTCCCTGCCCTACACCACCTACGGCTATTCCGCGAAACACGGACCCTTCGAGACGGTCGAGGAACTCCGCCTCGTCCAGGGCCTGACCCTCCTCGAGCTCTACGGGGAGGATCCGAACCTCAACGGCGTCCTGGATCTCGACGAGAACAGGTTCTCCTCATCGGCCCAGGCCGCTCCCGGACTGCTCGAGACCACCACGGTCTTCACCCGGGAGCCGAACTTCCATGCCGACGGCACCACGCTGACCAACGTCAACACCCGGGCCCAGATCCAGTCGCTTCTCGAGACCACCCTGGGCACGACCCGGGGCCGACAGGTCCTCACCCAGCTGGGCTTCACCGGGAACGCCTCACCCACCTTCCAGAGCCTGCTCGGATTCTATGTCGCGAGCGGCCTGACCCCGGACGAGTTCGAGAAGATGGCCCCCGACCTCTCCACCTCGACCAACACCTATGTCTACGGCCGGGTGAACATCAACACGGCCAGCGCGGAGGTGCTGACGGCCCTGTTCATGGGCCTTGGACAATCCGAACAGGCCGCAGCCGGCGCGGCCGAGACCCTCGTCGGCTACCGACGACAGAACCCCAGCCGGCCGACCTCCATCGCGTGGCTGGTCAGCGCCCTGGGAACCTCGAATCCCGTCGTAACCAGTCTGGCCCGCCGCGATCTTGTAACGACACGGAGTTTCCAATACTCGGGCGACATCGTGGCCCTCGGTCCAAACGGCCGGGGATACCACCGGGTGAAGCTCGTGTTCGATCTCAGCGATGGAGTTCCACAGGTCATCTTCCGACAGGACCTCAGCCGCCTCGGCTGGGCGCTGGGAAGCCGTACCCGGGACCTGATCGCCGCCGGCACGCTTCCATGATCGACACCCAGAAACTCATCCAGCGCCTCCGACGCCCCCCGTCGTCGGTCCTCGCCCTGTCGATGGAGGGACGCCACGTCGCCGCCGCCGTGCTCCGACAGGCCAAGGGCGCGATCGAGGTCGTCACGCGCCATGTCGGAACCCTGCCGACGGAGGTCGATACCAACGACGCCCCAGCGGTCGGCAAGGCCCTGCGGAGCCTGCTGGACGCCGCCTCCATCCGGGAGCGCCAATGTGTCTGGGCCCTGCCCTGTTCGGAGGTGCTCACGACCCAGACCCTTGTCCCGGCGATCGACGAGGCCGATGTCGACAGCCTCCTCCAGCTCGAGGCCGAGAAGGGGTTCCACGGCGACGTCTCCGCCAGCCGGGTGGCCGACTCCCGGTGTCGTCTCCCGGACGGCCAGCGCTGGGTCACACTCGCCACCATCTCCCCCGCACGTCACGAGATCCTGCGCCAGGTGATGGAGGCCGCCCGCCTGAAGTGCCTCGGACTCTCCCCGGCCATCACCGACCTGGTGGCGGCCCGGACGTCCACTGCCGCAGGCGTCCTCGATCTGATCGTCTCGCCTGCCAGCGGCACCCTCCACCTCCAGGTCACGGTCGATGGCGGAATCGCAGCCCTGCGGTCCCTCGACCGCGCGATCGACGCCACCACGGCCCCGGCGATGGCACGGCCCGAGGCGGTAGCCCGGGAGATCCGCATCACCCTGGGACAGTTGCCAGAGGTGCTCGTGGGCTCGATCCGGCACCTCCGCCTCCATGGTCCGGCAGAGACGCTCCCTGCACTGGCCGCCGCACTCACTGCCCGGTTTGCGGACAGCGGCATGGCGGTCGAGAGCCTCCCCTCGCCCCAGGACTCCGTTGCCCTGGAAGCGGTGGTCGAGACGGGACGCCGCCTTCTCGAGGGCCGACCAGCCGGGCTGGAGTTCCTGCCACCGACTCCCTCGGCGCTCGAACAGTTCCTGAGCCGGCACACCGAGGGACGCCTTCGGCTGACCTGGAGCCTCGGCACGGCTGCCGCCGCCCTGGTGGGTCTCTTCTTCCTCGTCCAGCAGGTCCAGCTTGGACTGCTCGAATCCCGATGGTCGGGCATGTCCGCCAAGGTTCGTCGACTCGAGACCCTCCAGCAGAAGATCCGTCAGTTCCGCCCCTGGGCGCCCGAATCGCCCCGCGCGCTCCAGATCCTCGAGGGTCTGACGCAGGCGTTTCCCGAGACCGGATCGGTCACGGCCCGCTCGATCGAGATCCGCCAGGCGGGCGACATCGTCTGCACCGGCACCGCGTCCGACAGCGCTTCGCTGCTGCGGATGCTCGAGAAACTCCAGGCCCTGCCGTCGGTCAGTGCCCTTCACAGCGAGCAGATCCGCGGGAAGTCGCCGCTGCAGTTCCAGGTCAATTTCCGATGGGAGGAGGCCGGACAACCATGACCCCGGAACGCCGCCAACGCCTCCTTGTCCTCGCCACGGCCAGCATCGCCGGCCTCTACATGGCGAACCTGATCCTGATCGAACCCCTCTACACCTGGGGCAGCCGCCGCGCGCAGCAGATCGAGAAGCTGCGCAAGCAGGTCAGTTCGGGTGAACAGCTGATCGGTCGGGCCGACCGGGTCCAGGAGGTCTGGAACCGGATCCGGACCCATTCCCTCCCGTCGAATCCCTCGCAGGCGGAGCAGCAGCTGCTCAACACCCTCGACCAATGGGCGCGGGAATCCGGATCCGAGATCCTGGACCGGGTCCCCCAATGGCGGGGCGACGAGGCGGACCACCAGACGCTGACCTGTCGTCTCGAGGTCAATGGTTCGCTGTCGAGCTTGACCCGATTCCTGCAGCGCCTCGAGTCGGGTGCACTCGACCTGAAGGTCGACGCCATGCAGCTGACCACGCGCGACCCCGCCGCCCAGCAGATGACCCTGGGGCTTCAGCTCAACGCGCTGGTGCTCACCGGCACGACCCCATGAAACGCCCCGGCACCAAAGTCTGGCTCGTGATCGCGGCTGTCGCCGCCGTTGGCGTGCTGCTGTGGGATCGCCGTGGCGGCGGATCCCACACTCCGGTCCGATCCGTCGGCGGCTCCCGCACCGCAGCATCCGGCAGCGCCGCAGCCACCAACGCTCCGTCCCGGACGGCCGCCACCAACGAGATCCGTTCCCTCGCCACCTGGGTCGCCGAGCGCAACATCTTCGATCCGTCCCGGCAGCCACGGATCCCGGGTGCGCCGCCTCGGCCCCCATCCCGCCCGCGAACCACAGAGGCCCCGACCTTCACACTGGTTGGAGTGCTGAAGGCCCAGAGGGGTCCCATGGCGTTCTTCGACAGCGGCACGTCCGAATACCGCAAGGCGTTGCCGTTGAACGGGACGATCGCCGGGTACACCGTGACCGACATCACCTCGGCACGCGTCCGGCTCTCGATCAGCAACCAGCCACCCGTCGAACTGCGGGTCGGATCCAGGATGCGGCAGGAGGGGGAGAGTGGCTGGCAGCTGGCCGAGGCCGGCAACGCGCAGCCGTCCTCCGCGGCAGGCGGATCGTCCGCCACCGGGACGACTGGAAGCGGGTCCACCGGCTCCAGCGGAAACGCTGCCGAGGATGAGATCTTGAAACGACTGATGAAGAAACGGGAACAGGAGTCGAAATGAACAACGGCAAGAACCCACTGCTGATGACCCTCGCCACGGCGGGATGCCTCATGCTCGCCCCGGCCCAGGACGCGGCCCAACCGGCCCCGGTCTCGTCGACACCCACCAGCGCGGGAACGGGATCCACCACACCCGCTGCCGCGCCCACAGCGGCCCAGGTCTCCGCAGTCCAGTCGACGGCAGCGGTCCCGACACCGTCGCCCGCACTCAGCGGCAATCCCGATGAGATCCTGCTGAACTTCAAGAACGCCCCGCTGGATCTCGTCCTCGAACACCTCAGCGAGGCCGCCGGATTCGTCATCGTCCTCGAGGCCCCGGCAAAGGGCACCGTCAACATCGTGAGCCACCGCCCGGTGAACCGCGACGAGGCCGTCGACCTCCTCAACTCGATCCTCGACAAGAACGGCCTCGCGGCAATCCGGGACGGTCGGATCCTGACCATCGTCGACCGCGCCACCGCCAAGGCACGGAACACCCCGGTCAAGGTCGGCAATGACCCCCGGTCCATCCCGCGCAACGACGAGATCGTCACCCAGATCATCCCCCTCGTGTACGTCGAGGCCGAGCAGCTGGCGAAGGACCTCGGTTCGTTCATCTCGCCCAGCGCGACCTTCGTGGCCAACGCGGCCGGCAACTCGATCGTGATGACCGACACCCAGTCGAACATCCGGCATATCGTCGAGATCATCAAAGCCATCGACTCCAGCGCCGAGGCCGGGACCGAGATCCGGGTGTTCCATCTCAAGCACGCCAATCCCAACGACGTGGCGACGGCCCTTTCCGGCGTCTTCCCCAGCTCAAGCGGCTCGGGTTCGGGCAACGGCAACAACCAGGCCCCCATCCGGTTCGGCGGGGGCGGTTTTGGTGGCTTCGGAGGGTTCGCGGGCTTCGGAGGCGGTGGAGGCGGTGGAGGCGGTGGAGGCGGTGGAGGCGGTGGAGGCGGACGCGGCGGAGGAGCCGGAGGGGGCGGCGGAGGCCGCTCCGGTGGCAGCTCCGCCCAGAGCGACCGTATCCGCAAGGCCAGCCAGGTCCTGGCTGTGGCGGATCTCCGGACGTCCTCGGTCGTGGTCACGGCGTCCAAAGACCTCATGGGCCAGATCGGCGATGTCATCAAGGAGCTCGATGTCCCGACCCTCCGCGACCAGCAGGTTTATGTGTTCCGCATGACCAACGCGGATCCCCAGCAGGCCGTTCAGGTCCTGCAGAATATGTTCCAGAGCCAGACCGCCAACCGCACCGGAATGCAGAACCAGCAGAACAGCGCGCTGATGCAACGGCAGCTCAACAACAACAACACCATGGGCAGCTCCAGCAGCGCCAATGGCAGCGGCTTCGGGGGTGGCAACAACACCGGCCGCACCGGTGGACAGCTCTTCTGAACCCAAACCCTTCCCCAGCCATGAAACGACATTCCTCACGCACGGGTTCTCTGGTCGGTCTCGCCGCGCTCGTCCTCGCCCTGGCCCCGGTCACCCTCGCCCAGCAACGGCAGGGCGGCGGCGGCGGCGGCGGTGGTGGTGGTGCCGGGTTCGGTGGACAGTTCGGCGGCTTCGGCGGTGCCGGAGGCGCCAGCTCCCGCAATACCGGTGCGGGCTACAACTTCAACGGCTCGGTGGGTTCCGCGCTGATCTCGGTCGACCCCCAGACCCACAACATCGTCGTCATCACCGACGCCCAGACCAGCCTCCAGATCAGCAATGTCATCGCAAACCTCGATGCCCCGAAGCCGCAGGTCCTGATCAATGTCGTGTTCATGGAGGTCACCCACACCGACGGCTTCGAATTCGGCGTGGAGGGCACCTACGTGAAGGGGGGCAACAACCCCAGCACGGCCGGAACCGTCTTCGGCCTGGCGGGACTCAACAACGTGGTCACCAACTTCAATGGTCTCGGTCAGAATTCCGGGACCGCCCTGGCCCCGAATTCCACCGGAGGTGGCGCCGGCGGCCTCTACCAGATCGCCGGCTCCAACTTCCAGGCCACCCTCCGGGCCCTCGCCACCTCCGGCAAGGCCAAGGTCCTGTCCCGCCCCTCCGTCGTGGCCCGCGACGGCCAGCAGGCCCGGATCGTCGTCGGACAGAGCGTCCCCCTGCCCAACGGCGTCTCCTTCTACACCTCCGGCGGCAACACCATCCCGATCATCAACGTCAACTACACCGACGTCGGCATCATCATGAATGTCACCCCGTTCATCGATTCCAACGGCAAGGTCGAGATGATCGTCCAGCCCCAGATCTCCTCGGTCTCCCAGACGCAGAGCCAGTCCCTGTCCGCCCAGGTCAACGCCCCCTACATCAACGTCCGCTCCGCCGACACCGTGGTGGTGACGCCCGACGCCGAGACCGTGGTGATCGGTGGCCTGATCGCCGAGGACCAGACCAAGTCGGTCCGCGAGGTCCCCTGGTTGGGTGATATTTTGTGGGTCGGCAACCTGTTCCGGACCACCAGCAAGACGGGCGCAAAGACCGAGCTCCTGATCTTCCTGACGCCGCGCATCATCCGCACGCCGGCCGAATTCGCCGCCGTCACCGGACAGCAGACCGACCGGGCCAGCACCATCACCAACTCCGTCACGGCGAAGGAGTGGAACCAGTTCCTCGACAGGTTCCCCTCCGAGAACCTGCCGGCGAAGACGCAGTGACCGGGGGCAGGTTCCCGGTGGAGCGTTGAGCGTTGAGAGATCCCAATACGTTGGGCCCCTATGGGTCATTCACCGCGGACTCCTTGCTGAATCGAGTGGGTGACGCGGGGCTCGATTTCACCAATCCAAGGATGGAATCAGGTGACAGTTCCAACCATCCTCGGTCGGTCATGGTTCTCCGTCCCCTCGGCATCGTCTCCCTCGTTGGCCTCCTGGCCCTCGGCTGTCAGAAGAAACAAGGCGGCACCGGTGGTCCACCCATGGGCGCCTTCGCGGTCCAGGTGATCACCGCCCCGGTCAGGACCGAACCCGTTGTCGAGACCGTCTCGCTCGTCGGCAACGTCATGGCCAACGAGATCATCGACCTGACCTCCGAGACCGATGGGATCGTGAAGGAGATCCGTTTCGACGAAGGCACGTCGGTGAAGAAGGGCGACGTCCTGGTGGTTCTCGACGACACCAAGCTCGCCCCTCAGGTCCAGGAGGCCGAAGCCCAGCTGCAGCTGGCCCGCACCTCCTTCGAACGGGTGAAGCTGCTGTTCCGCGACAAGCTGATCTCGCAGCAGGAATACGACACGGCCGCGGCGACCTATTCGGCCAACGAGGCCTCCGTCGACCTCAAGCGTCGCATGCTCCGGGACGCCCGGATCCTCGCCCCCTTCTCCGGCATCGCCGGCGCCCGGCAGATCAGTCCCGGACAGGTCATCACCCGCTCCACCCGCATCACCCAGCTGGTGGACCTCGACACCGTGAAGGTCGAGGTCGCCGTCCCGGAGCGCTACCTCAGCCAGGTGCAGGAGGGACAGAAGGTGAGGTTCCGCGTCGCCGCGTTCCCGAAGGACACCTTCGAGGGCGAGGTCTACTTCGTCTCGCCCCAGCTCGATCCCAACACCCGGACCGCCCTCGTGAAGGCCCGGATCGCGAATCCCTCCCGTCGGTTGCGGGGTGGCATGTTCGCCAATCTCGAACTCAGCCTGCAGCTGCGCGACGCCGCCCTCGTCATCCCGGAATCCGCGGTCTTCAACAACGGCGATGCCACCCTCGTCTTCCTCGCCACCTCCACCAACACCGCGATGATCCAGCCGGTCCGCACAGGACTCCGCCTCGCCGGAAAGGTCGAGGTGCTCCAGGGCCTCGCCAACGGACAAACCGTCGTGACCGAGGGCCTGCAGAAACTGCGTCCAGGCGCACCGATCACCATCCGGAGCAACGGACCCGCCACGGCACCCAGGCCCTGAACGTGCCATGATCCTTCCGCGCCTCTCCATCCAGCGGCCGATCCTGGCCACGATGCTGAACCTCACGCTGATCCTGTTCGGCGTGATCGGACTCTCCCGGCTCCCGGTCCGGGAACTTCCCGACATCGATCCTCCGATCGTCTCCGTCACGACCATCTAT
>CAZZKQ010000083.1:0-9933 GCA_964654875.1 uncultured Verrucomicrobiota bacterium
GGAGAGAGTCGGACCGGAGCACTTCATCTGCGGCATTGTGAAGAAGAAGCCGATGAAGAGGACGAAGATCACCGCGATCTTGCGGAACAGCGGCGAGTCGTACCGGCCCTCGGCAAAATCCGGGATCGTGTAGGCTCCGAAGCGCCGTAGGGGTCCAGCGATGAACAGCAGCAGGAACAGGTAGCCGCAGGCGTAGCAGACCGGATACCAGAGCGCGTCATAGCCGGAGCTCATCACCATGCCGGCCACGCCCATGAAGGAGGCGGAGGAGAGGTACTCCCCGGAGATGGCCGACGCATTCCAACCCACCGAGACCCCACGGCCGGCCACGAAGAAGTCGGACGCGGTCCTGGACTTCTGGGCGGCCCAGTAGCCCATGCCGATGGTGACCAGCACCGTCAGGGCGCTGAACGAGAGGATCCAGACGTCGAATGCAGCGAGAATCATGTCCGTGGAGGTCGCGAGTGGAGGGGGCTGTTCGGGTGCTCGGAGTTCAGAATTCCTCGAGGGTCAGCGTCGGTGCGCAGCGTGTTGCCGTTTCCGGGCATTCACCTCGTCGACCTCCAGCTCTTCGAGGGCGATGCTGCGTCGGATGAACACCCAGGCGATGCCCCAGACGAGGGGGAAGAAGAGGATGCCGAGGATCAGCCACGACAGCGTGAAGCCGCCGACCCGACCCGACATCGTCTCGGGCATGAAATAGTTGAGGAGGGGCAGGCCGAGGAGCGCGATCAGGAAGGAGAGGGCACAGGTGATCGACAGCTTCAGCTGACGTCGCATCAGGGACCGAAGAAATGATTCGCTGTGGGTATGCTCGTGCAGGTCGGACTCCGGGGAGGACATGCCTGGGAGCATGAGGATCGGACCCGCTGATGCGCAAAGCCCAAAGTGGTCGGGAGCGATAGAGACCGTCACCCCACCCGGGCCGGGCGGCCCTTGCCAGAGTGTCGCACCCGCTCATAGCGTCCCAGACACCGATGACGCCCCCGTCCACCGCCGAGCCGATCCACAGCCTGAAATGCCTCGGCGTCGGGGAGGGAAAACCCTGCGGGTGGCGACACAGCTCCGCGTTCCTGTATCGGTTTGGATCGACCCGGCTGCTGGTCGACTGCGGTGACGGCACGAGCCATGCCCTCATCCAGGCAGGCGTGGGGCCCGATGACCTCGATGCCCTCCTGTTGTCCCACATGCACAGCGACCACGTCGGGGGCTTCTCGATGCTGATCCAGTCCCTGTGGCTGCACGGACGCCGACGATCGCTCCTGATTCACGCACCCGCACAGGCCATCTCCGCGTTGAAGGCCTGGCTCCACGCGACCATCCTCCACGACGACCTGATCGGATTCGGGTTGGACTGGGTTCCCCTGGCGGCTGGGAAACCGTTTTCTGTGGGTGGGGTCGAGGTGCTGCCGCAGCCCAGTTCCCACCTCGAATCGCTCCAACGCGGCTTCGGTGCGGTTCTCCCGGACACCGCCTTCGAAGCCTTCAGCTTCCAGCTCCATGATGGACACCGACGGGTCGCCCATACGGCCGACATCGGCCGGGCTGATGAGGTGAGACAACTCCTGGAGCCCCGTGCGGACCTGCTGGTGACGGAGCTCTCCCACATCCGGCTTCCTGACCTCGCGGCCGCCATCCGCGGAAACCCACCTGGAAAGGCCGTGTTCGTCCATGTGGCCTCCGAATGGCTTTCAGCCGAGCCCTCACTCGCATCCCAGATCCAAGGCCACATTGGGAGTGTGCCGTTCCGGATCGCCCACGACGGTGACGAGATTCCGTTCTAATCCCACCCGTCGACCGCGTTACGGTGCCCGCACCGAGGCGTGGGACGACATGTAGATCATGTCACGGTTGCCCGACGACGGCACGACCAGGGTCATGGGCTTGAGGGTCACCGGCTTGATCGTCCGGGAATCGACCCACTTGTGCACCTCGGCATGGCCATCCCCGAAGCTCAGTCCACCCGCCCGGTTGTGGCTGCTGGCGGGGTAATCGATGATGTGGACCGCGGCGGATGGGGCGCCGTCGTTCATCGCCACGGCGAAGTCGCCGAAGTTCAGGCTGTCCGGGTGCTCGTCGATGAACACGTAGGCCTCCGAGGCACCCATGAGGGTCAGATCCGAGAGCTTCCGGAACACGACGTACTTCTTCTTGGTGAGGAAGCTCAGCCAATCGTCCCTGGAGTTCATGGCCTGGCTGAGCGACAGGCTGCGTACCCGGGGATACCGACGCCCCTTTGCCACGACGTAGGAGGTGTCGGCGGGACACTTGTAGATGCCGACCGCCTGGGTGTAGGGGGCCAACTTCGCGTAGTTCGGATCGCTGAGGTTGGCGAGGTTCGTGTTGTGGGGATTGCCCGGGTTGTAGTCCAGGATCCCACGCACCCAGCCGGAGCCATCCGCCGTCAGGTCGTTCCACACCAGCTGGTCGGCGTGGTCCCCGGCGTAGAGCGTCCAGGCGAGGGTGAGCTGTCGCTGGTTGCTGAGGCACTGGATGCCCTGGGCCTTCGACTTCGCCTTGCCCAGCGCCGGCAGGAGCATGCCGGCGAGGATCGCGATGATCGCGATCACGACGAGAAGCTCGATCAGCGTGAAGCCGGTGGCTCGACGGCTTCGAGCCGAGACGGAGGGTCTTGAAGGCGCCGGGATCACGAACAGGTCCTCAGCGGGCCGGGGTCAGTGTGATCTTCCGGAATTCCACCGTGCCGTGGTCGCCCTGGATGTACAGGGGCCCCGGGGCCGCCTCGTTGCTGTCCATCGCCCCACCGGTGATGCCGGGGATGACCTGGCGATCGATCACGCGCTCGCCGTTGAGCACGACCGTCACCACGCGGCCCGCCAGGGTGATGTCATAGGACTGCCACTCGCCGGCCGGCTTGGCCGCGTTGACTGACGGGGTAAGGAATCCGTAGATGCCACCGATCAGGTGGGACTCGGCATCGAGTCCGTAGTTGTCTTCGATCTGGGCCTCGTAGCGTCCACGCAGGTAGATGCCGCTGTTGCTCTTGGGCGGATAGCGGAACTCCACGTGCAGCTTGAAGTCGCCGAAGGTTCCGGTCGTGACGAGGTTCACTCCGGGCTTCGCGTTGACGAGCAGTCCGTCCTTCACGACCCAGCCGTGGGGGCCCTTCGACCAGAGGGCCGTCCACCCGGTGAGATCCTTGCCATTGAAGAGCTCGACAGGCTTGCCCCACTTCGGTTCGCCGGTGGGTATCAGCTTCGGGGCCCGGCGCCCGGACCACGTCAGGCGGCGACCCTGATCATCGGTCACGGTACCCTGGACGGTGTCGCCCTGGACGGTGCCTTCCACGACGACGTCCGTCGTGCGCTCCTCCCATTGAGGCGGCACCACGAACCGGAAACGGTCGCCGTCCGTCTTCACCTCGCTGACAGGACGCGCGCTGCCGAACTGGCCGACGTACGACCCGACGAGGGTCTTGTGACCGGATTTCTGGACCTCGAACCAGGAGGGATACTCGCGGTCCGGCCCCTTCACGGTGAGGTCCCAACGTCCGATCAGTGGGGAGGCCGGGGTCGACTCGGCTGCACGAAGGTTGACGAGAAAGGACACCAGCCCGAGGACGAGTCCGACGGACCGGGAAAAAGCGATAGCGCGACCGAGGAACAGGGGATGCATGGGGGAGGTGTACCCTCCCCCCATGGCATGGGCAATGCCGGAGACCGGCGACCTCAGTGTTCGCGCAGGTACGCGGCGATGTCGGCCAAGTCCTGCGCGGACAGGCCGAGCTGGTCCGCGCTCAGCATGAGGGACCGGTTCAGGCCCTGGCGGGACTTCACCTTGGATCGCGGGATCATCTGCGTGAGCCCGCCGGCGGACTGAACAATCATCGGATCGCCCTCCGACAGCAGCAGACCCTGTATGACCGTGCCGTCGTGGGTGGTGAGCTCCGAGCCATTGAAACCGCTGGCGATCTCCGCACTGGGTTGGATGACGGCTTTCACGAGCACCTCGGGGGTCTGGCGCCGTGCCCATCCGGTGAGGTTGGGGGCATACTCCGTTCCGACTTCCTCGACCCGGTGGCAGCTGGTGCAGACGGCCTTGAAGCGTTCCCCACCCCGCTTGGCGTCGCCCCTGAGGGAGAGCACGTCGCTGGCGGTGAACTTCGGTGCCTCCGCCGCGGGCACGGTCGCCTCGATCCACGACACCGCATCAGGATCATAGATGCCGCGCGATTTCAGTGCGGTGGTGAGGCCGGCATCCTTCCATTGGGAATCCTTGCGGTTCAGCAGCCACCACATGGCCTCGGCCTTCACCGAGCCCGAGGACTTGGCCGCAACCTCGAGAACCGCGTTGGCCGCGGCCGGGGACCGGTTGAATCCCAGGGCCGTCAGGGCGCGCTTGCGCTCCGTGTCCGAAAGGGACTCCGCCAGGCCTCGGGACTTGAAGTCAGGGATGCTGGACTCCGGATGCAATCGCCAGGCGAGGGACGCGAGTGCCGGCGTCCAACGGACCGCCCCACCGGCTTTCGCCTTGGCGACCAAGGCGTCATAGATCTGGGACTCCTTGCCCGTCGCCCCAGTACCCCAGGCCTCGAGATAGGTCCGGTCCACGCCATCAAACCCCTCAGCCAGGGTCAGAAGAATCGGACCGGCGATGGTGTAGGGCTCATCGCGCAGAGAAACGGCGACCTCCCGTCGAACGGCGGGCGAAGGGTCGGAGGCCAGACGCTGTGCGGTCTCGAGGAAGAACACGCGCGATCCGGGTGACGGCTTGCGCAACGAGTGACTGGCATCGGAGACGACTCCCTTCTCGGCAGCCCGACGCAGTGCACGGAACGCGACGACGCGCATCTGCGGATCGGGGTCCTTGAGCAATCCTGCCACCTTGGGCAGTCCATTTTTGGGATCGAGAGACAGGACCCATGCCGCGCGAGCCCGCACGTAGGGATTCGGGTCCTTGAGAAGACGCTCAACGGGTTTGATCGCTGCGGAACCCTGGGCCTGGAGGGCGTTGAAGGCGGCGGCGCGGACGTGGAGCGCCGGGTTCCTGAGGGCCTCGACGGCACCTACGGGAGTGGAGAGGTCCACTTTGGCCGGCCGGCCTCGGTAGCCCTTCGGAGCGATCCGGTAAATGGCCCCGGATGTGGTGTCATCCCAGTCGGCATGCCCCCCCACACGTGGGTCGAACCAGTCCGCTACGTAGATGGCTCCATCCGCACCCACGCCGACATCGCTCGGACGGAAGAGGGTCTTGAGCTGGCGTTGGGGATTGCTGCCGCCCTGGAAGTCGGTCCCGGAGAACTCGCCCTCGCGGTTGCTGGTCAGGAAATCGAACCGCTTGAGGGCGAACCCAGCCCCCTCGGGCTTGGGCAGGTAGCCGAAGACGACGTTGCGTCCCGGCTCGCAGCTCAGGAGCAGGCCCCGGTACTTGGGACCGAGGGCGCTGTCCTCGACGAAGGCGATGCCCGTCGGGGATCCGCCGCCATAGACATCGCCGGGCGGCATCGTGCCGGGATCCTCCTGACGCCACTCGGCGATCGGGACGCTCTGGCCCGGGCGTCGATCTGCACCCCAGGAGCGTTGGCCGTCCGCGGAGCAGAACCCCGCGTTGCCCGACTCGAGCAGGAACGTGGTCCGGCACGCCGGCGGATCATCGTTGTCGTTCTGGAACACATCCCCGAAGGAAGTGACCGTCTGTTCGTAGCTGTTCCGGAAGTTGTGTCCGATGACGCGGACCTGCGAACCGTCCGGGTTCATCCGTGCCGCGAAGCCTCCGATCCAGACGTGCCCGTCGTCGCTCTTCATTCCCGCGATCTTCATCGGCTCCCAGCCCAGATCGCGTCCACCATCATACGCGCTGCCGATGCGGAAGGTGCGGCCGGATTTGTCGGTGAACATCGAGCCACAGTTGCCCGCGTTCCAATACCACTGGCCGTCGGCCCCCTGGGTGACGCTGTGGACGCTGTGGTCGTGGCGGCGTCCATTGAACCCGGTCAGGAGCACCTCACGGCGATCGACCGCCGGGTCGAACTTCCGGTCCCGGTTCACATCGGTGTAGACGATGATGTCGGGCGCCATCGAGACGATCACCCGGTTGTCGATGACCGCGAGCCCCATCGGCGCGAGGAGGCCCTGTTCCTGGACGAACACGGACTGGCTGTCGGCCCGTCCGTCCCCATCGGTGTCCTCCAGGACGATGATGCGGTCGCCCTGGGGTTGGCGCTGATGATGCCCCCGATAGTTGACGCCTTCGGCGACCCAGACCCGGCCGTCGCTGTCGAAATCAAGGTTGGTGGGATTCTTGAGCTGTGGGGACTGCGCCCAGAGGGTGACCTCGAGGTCGGGGTCCGAGACGGCCAAGACCCCCGTGGGAACCACGGTGGGCGGGGTCGCAGTCTGCTGGGCCTGCAGGTTCGGGATCAGGAGGCCGGGTGCCAACGCCAACAGGATGACAGGGGGAATTCTCATGGGTTTCCCGGAGATCCTGCGCAAGGCGTGTCCGGGTGACAAGGCGGCCCTGCCCCGGGTTACAACACCCGCAGGTCGTCGACACCGGGCATGCCCGGGACCTCATGCCCGGGGCCTGGCCCCCGTCCGGTGCCGGGACCGGGATCTACCACCAGAGGAAATCGGGACGGGGACGCAGCGGATTCGTCGTGTCGTTGTCGGGCACGTAGAGGCTCATCAGTTTCGGATCCCCCATCTCCGGCGGGAACCGGTAGAACGCCGCGTGGGTGTCGCCATAGAGCATGACATGCCCGCGCACGCCCCGGGAATTGTGCCAGGCGCTGCGGGGATCCTTGGGCTCGCGATTGCCATGCCACGGCACGTCACCCTGCAGGATCTTGTTGACCGGACTGAGCGCCACCATGTCGACCTTGATCGGCCGGGCCTCGGGTGAGGTGGGTGACGCCAGGGAATCACCGGTCACGTGGCGGGTCCGGAAGGTGTTGACCCCGAACTGGGACCGGTAGCTGTTGCCGAACGCATCGAACGCCGTCCGGTTCGGATAGAAGAAGTCCCCACGATCGGCGGGACACCGCCAGGAATTGGTGGCTGCGATGTAGAGGTTGAGCGGACGATTCGTCGCGGGCGTGGCCCCTCCGTGGTGGTCGTTGACCCGGCCCAGGGCACCCCCATAGGAATTCCACCCGGTGCAGACCGGGTAGCTGTCCCGGTTTTCGTCGGCGTACAGGTGGAACGCGATGCCGATCTGGCGTTGGTTGTTGAGGCACTGGCTCGTCAGCGCCTTGGATTTGGCCCGGGAGAGCGCCGGGAGGAGCATGCCGGCCAGGATGGCGATGATCGCCACGACCACCAGAAGCTCGATGAGCGTGAAGCCGGATCGAGCAGGCACCGAGGACGGGTTGTGCCATCGGACGTTCACCACGCGGAGTCGATACAGGGCGGGTGGTCCCAAGGCCAGAGGATTCCCGGACGCAGGCTGCGACGGAGGGCCAACGCAGCCTTGGCCCCATCATCCCCGCTCACCGCGTTCCGCCATCCGCTGGATCAACGGCAGGGCGCCGTGGAAGAGTCCAAAACCGCTCCCTGCCAAGGCCTGATTCCGAGAAATTACGGATCGACACTCCGTTTTTTCAATGTTTGTTTGTTTAAATGATCGAAAGAACGGCGCGCCTGAACGAAATCCGAGCGGCTCTGGAGCGGGCTCCTGTGGTGGCGCTGCTGGGGGCGCGCCAATGTGGCAAGACGACCCTCGCCCGGGAGGTGGCCAGCCGGGAGGGGCATTGGTTCGACCTGGAAAGCAGCACGGATCGTCAGGCGCTGGCGGCTGCACCGGAGCGGACGCTGTCGTCACTCCGGGGGTTGGTGGTGCTCGACGAGGCGCAGACGATGCCGGAGCTTCTTCCGGTGCTTCGGGTGTTGGCGGATCGTCCCGAGACCCCGGCGCGGTTCCTTCTCCTGGGCAGCGCCTCACCGGATCTGATCCGAGGCACCTCGGAATCCCTGGCCGGCCGGGTGGCCTTCGTGCACCTCGGCGGGTTCGACATCGAGGAGGCAGGCGCCGATGTGCTGCAACGATTGTGGCAGCGCGGGGGATTCCCGCGGTCGTTCCTGGCACCGGACGACGCCACGAGCTACGCGTGGCGGCAGGATTTCATCGAAACATTCCTGAGCCGGGATGCCGCACGCTTCGGGATCACCCTGCCACCCGCCGGACTGCGGCGATTCTGGACGATGTTGGCCCATCTCCATGGCGGTGTCCTGAACGTCGCGGAACTGGGGCGGGCCGTGTCCGTGGATCAGAAGACCGCAGGCCGGTACGTGGATATCCTGACCGGCACGTTCCTGGTGAGGCGACTGCCACCCTGGTTCGAGAACACGGGCAAGCGGCTCGTCAAGGCACCCAAGGTCTACATCCGAGACGGCGGCCTGCTTCACGCCCTCCTCGGATTGCGGAACGGTTCCGAAGTGCTGTCGCATCCGCGCTTTGGTGCCTCCTGGGAGGGGTTTGCCCTCGAGCAGGTCCTCCGCTTTGCCGATGCGGAGCGGGACGCCTACTTCTGGGGGACCCACGGCGGTGCCGAGCTGGACCTGCTGATACTCCGCGGCGGGCGACGCCATGGGTTCGAGTTCAAGTACTCCGATGCACCCAGAACGACCCGCTCGATGAGGGTGGCCCTGACCGATCTCCGGCTCGATCGGCTCTTTGTGGTCTATCCGGGACTGCGTCGGTTTGACTTGGACGATCGGATCACAGCTCTGCCGCTCTCCGAAGTCCCCCGGATCCAGCTCTAGGGCCTGGCCCCATCATGCTGCCCAGCCAGCGGTCTGCACCGGCCACTGCTGGGACTCGCCATCGATGAGGAACGATCGGATCCGACCAAGCGCGTCGGAGGCCTCCAGCCCCTGGCTCCGACGCCATTCGCTGGAGTAGTAGGTCCGGGTGTAGCGCTCCCCGCCGTCGCACAGGAGAACCACCACGGATCCCCGCTCACCGCGTTCCGCCATCCGCTGGATCAGCGGCAGGGCGCCCTGGAAGAGGGTGCCGGTGGATCCGCCCACACGACGTCCCAGTGCCGACTCGAGGAAATCCAGCGCCGCGAGACTGCAGACATCGGGGACCCGCACCATTCCGTCGACCACGGACCGGAGGAAGGATCGCTCCACCCTCGGCCGTCCGATGCCCTCGATCCGGGTGCTTTCGCCGGACCGGATCGACGGATCGCCCGTGAGATAGTGGTCGAACGTCACCGACCGCTCGGGATCCGCGACCACGATCCGCGTCTCATGCCCGCGGTACCGGACGTAACGCCCCAGAGTCGCGGATGTGCCCCCGGTGCCGGCGCCACAGACAATGAACACCGGCTCCGGGTGCGGTTCCCGACGCATCTGCTGGAAGATCGTCTCGGCGATGTTGTTGTTGCCGCGCCAGTCCGTCGCCCGCTCGGCATACGTGAACTGGTCCATGAAATGGCCGCCCAGCCGCGACGCCAGCGCGGCGGATTCCTCGACGAGCTGTCCCGGGTTCTCGGCCCAGTGGACCTCCCCGCCATGGAACCGGATCCGGGCGACCTTCTCCTCGGAGGTGACCCTCGGAATCACGGCGACGAACCGGAGTCCGAGCAGCCGGGCGAAGTACGCCTCGGACACCGCCGTCGACCCGCTCGAGGCCTCGACCACGGTCATGCCCTCCGACAGCCAGCCGTTGGCGAGGGCATAGAGGAACAGCGAGCGCGCCAGTCGATGCTTCAGGCTGCCGCTCGGATGGCTGGACTCGTCCTTGAAGTAGAGGTGGATGCCCGGGTGGGCGGGAAGCGGCAGGGGAACGAGGTGGGTGTCGCTCGAGCGGTTGAAGTCGGCCTCGAGGATGCCGATGGCCCTCCGGGACCAATCCCGCGGGGAGTTGTGACGCGTGGCGTTCATGGCTCGGGGGATTCCGATTGGATGAGTTGTCCTACGCCAACCCTCCCCCTGTCGAGCCCCGGACCCCGGAGCGGGAGGCCGTCCT
>CAZZKQ010000084.1:0-9927 GCA_964654875.1 uncultured Verrucomicrobiota bacterium
GATTTGCCGAGGCCATCCGCCGTATAGGGCTCTACAAGAACAAGGCGAAGAACATCCAGGCGGCCTGCCGAAAAATCCTCGTCGACCATGGTGGAGAAGTCCCATCGACAATTGAGGCCCTGACGGAACTGCCCGGAGTCGGACGCAAAACAGCCAATGTGGTTCTCGGGAATGCGTTTGGGATCAACGTGGGGGTCGTTGTTGACACTCACGTGGGCCGGCTGGCCCACAGGCTGAGATTGAGCCATGCGAAGGATCCGGTCGGAATCGAAACCGACCTCATGGAACTCGTACCTCGCACAAGCTGGACACTTTTCAGCCACTGGCTGATCTGGCACGGGCGACGGTGCTGTCACGCTCGGAGCCCAGAGTGTACGGTCTGCCCAATCCGTGACCTTTGCCCCTCCGTCGACAAGGTGTGACGGAACGGTCTTGTCCCAACCCGACGCACCCCACAGCCTTTCCGACATGACAACCGATGAGGCACTCGCCCTGTTCCGCTCCACCGGAGCCCTTCTGGATGGCCACTTCATCCTCCGAAGCGGCCTGCACAGTCGCCAGTTCTTCCAATGCGCTTTGGCGCTCCAGCAGATGCCGTTGGTGGAACAGTTCGGTGCCGGCTTGGCCGCCAAGGTGCGTCATTTGGGGGCTCAGACGGTGATCGCTCCGGCAATGGGGGGGCTCGTGATCGGTCAGGAGGTAGCCCGACAGCTCAAGACCCGGTTCATCTTCGCGGAAAAGGAGGAAGGCAGACTGGTGCTGCGTCGGGGGTTCAAGATTTCAGCGGGGGAGACCTGCCTCGTGGTCGAGGATGTCGTGACCAAGGGAGGGCGTGTCCAGGAAACGATCGATATCGTCCGCAGCCAGGGGGGTACGGTTTCCGGTGTGGCGATGGTCGTGGACCGATCCGATGGAACAGTGAACTTAGGCGTGCCTACATTTAGCCTGATACGGCTCCAAGTGGAGGCATTTGCCCCCGACGCCCTACCCGCAGATCTGGCGGCCATCCCGGCATCCAAGCCGGGTAGCAAATAGCCACTCTCAGGTCGCTGGAAGGCATTGGAGGATTCGGTCCAACTGGGCCTCATGGCTCGACAGGCCCCCTTCGGTCCATACCACGAATCGGGCACGTTCCATCTTCACAGAGACGGGCAACTGGGCTGCATTACGCGCGTCGATCTGGGTTTGAGACCAACCGCGATCCAATAGGCGGCGACGCTGTGTTGCTGGGGTGCAGGCAATGGTCACGACGCAGGTGAATTCCGACTCGTACTGCCGTTCAAACAGAAGCGGAATCAGGAACACCGCCTTCGATTCACCTTCCATCTCGTAACGTCGGACCTCATCTCGCCACCGCCGGGCAATCCGGGGATGAAGGATCGATTCCAGACGCTGCCGAGCCGATGCATCGGAGAAGACACGGTCAGCGAGTCGCTTGCGATCGATGGCACCGTCAAACGAGAGGATTTCAGGACCGAATGCATCGACGATTTCGAGGAACCCTTCCGAACCCACCCGACTCTCTTCCCTTGCCAATCCGTCGGTGTCGACAACGGGAATACCACGAGCAGACAACGAGGAACCTGAGGTCGACTTCCCCATCCCGATTCCTCCCGTGATGCCAATCTTGATCACCCGGAAAGCAAACAGCCGCCTTTCGGCGGCCGTCTCGCTAGAATTTCAGGACTACCCTATAAGCCTTGAACCCATCAACTGGGTCAATCGCCTCACGGACTGACATCCGTTCAGTCGTAGCTGAAGGACTGGTGAGAGTCCTGACAGAGGTCCATTTGCCGTTGGCGAGATCCTTGGTGGATTGGATCTCATAGGACTGACCAGGGATTGCATCCCATTGAACCTCGATCTCTCGTGCCGGAGTTCCAACCAGTTTGGTCGATCCGACGGCCACGACATCGAACGGAGACGGATCTGTGGCATTCGGGATCCCATCGCCATCAGAGTCCAGGACAGAGCTGTAGCGTACCCCCTGCGGTACTTCCACGGTGCGCCCATCGCCATTGACGACGGAAACCAATCCACTTGCATGAGGCAGATAGACCAACTTCCCACCACCAGGAGTCACAAGACCATCTAGCTTGGCAGGTGTCGTATTGGTGCTGGTACTGCTGAAATAAAGAGTCATTCCCTGATCGAGGATGAGGCCATCGTCAGTCGGAATGGCATTGGTCAGCGTGAACAAGATCCGGGGTCCGAGAGCGAGTTTCTCGACGTAAATGGCATTGGTGGGATCCTCACCGTAAAACCAAGCAACTCCACCGGCCTTGACCTCTAGCTTGAGCGAACCAAGGGCGAGATTGTTGGTAAAACCGACCGGAGTCTTTCCTACGTCCGAAGCCGGCCAAATGCTGGTGGCCCTGGAATAGGATGGGACGTTGATTTCGAGTGTCGTGCCACGAAGATCCGAAGTTTTCGGTTTCTCGTAAATTTGGGCGCCGTATTGCACCGAAACTAGCGATGGTGTTGCTGTACCTCCGTCTGTGAGGGATTCGGTAACGGCAAGCCCAAACTCGCCACCAATCTGAGCAGTCAATCCAGCAAGGTTTGCGGTTGAAGCCCTGATGATAGCGTTATTGCCGCCAGTCAGAATACCCCCTTCGCTGACGAAATTCTCGGCACTGATGCGGATCGAGCCCGCTTCAGCGTACAATTCGCCAGCGAGTTCAAACCGCCGTGCACCAATGGCCACTGCAGTGGACGCCACAACACCCTCATTCCGGAAAACATCGAGAGTCAGGGATCCCGGCAACGCTCCTCCAACATTCACAACGGACTCCACAGCAAGAACGCCAGAGACAGTATTCGTCCAGTTCCTCAAGTTGGGGACGTTTGCATCCGTGAAGTTGGTCAGTGATCCGAAAAGCAAAGGACCCTGAGTCGTAAGACTCGCTGCTGTCGTGTAGAACTTGCCATCGACATACATTGGATCCTGGATATCCACGGATTTCGAGCGGAGCACCAAATCATTCATGATGGTGTCCCGCTTGGTATCAAGGGAGTTGCGCACGACAGTCACATGATAGATGGCGATCAACGGTACAGTGTTCGTCGTGGGAGATCCGTTGGGATCGGTTGGAGGTTCAACAATTTGGGTCTCGGTCGAATTCGTAAATGTCGTCGAGTAGACCGCGAACTGTCCGCCAAACCTCGATGACGAACCCTTGGCCAGATCTCGGATCGCAAGCACTTCATTGGTGGAGCCAATGTCGTAGCTGAGGACAGGCGCATCGATGATCGCCCCTCGAGAGCTCTTCAAGTTGTCAGCCCGAATGGTCACAGCACCCTGCCCTTGGATGCGGGCACCGGTTAGATCTAATTCCTTGGCATCTATCGAAACGCGTCCGGCAAGATTGGTGATGGACGCCCCTTCAATAGGAGTTGGAGCGAGGAGATCATAGATCGTGGTGCCATCCAGTTCAGTGGTCTGAACGAAAGTGATGTCGTTGACTGCCTGGGATGGCAGCCTCACCAGCTCGCCCGCCCAGGTTGCATAGAGGTTGGTGGTGATCTGATTGGTCATTGCCAACCCATTGGTGAGGGTCTTGTCGTACCAATGGGTGAACAAAAGCGGCGAGAACGAGGAATTGGTCTTGATGCGACCAATGGGCTGGAAGGCGACCGTTCCTGGCGGATTGAAGGCCGGTGGATAGGCCCGGAATGCAAAAAGGTTCGTCGGTGCCTGAGAGTTTTTGGTGAGGGCATTCAGCAAAAGCTGCGGCAACAGCTGCGAACCAAAAGTGTCGGTGATGACAAACTGAGTGGCGACCGTGTCGGCTCCTTGTCGAACCAAATCAGGTTGGATCGCGGTGAAACGGACATAGGCAGTTTTGGCAGGGTAGTCGACCGGATTCGGTCCATTCCCCCAACTCACATCCACCACGACATTCGTGTCATCATTGCTCACGAAAACGATTTCAATCTGTTTGTTGGTAGCCGACGGCTGGTTTGTCCAAACGAACGCCGTTGCGTTGGTGAGGACGAGTCGGGTTGTCGGGGAATCCGTTGACTCCGGAGTCACATTATCCCGTACGGTCCTGTCGATGTAGAAACGACCCGTGTCGACAACAATATTTGTCTTTTTGGCAATGGGAACTGCTGTCGCGAAACTGCTGGGGTCCAGCGCGGCATAACCGTATCGCCACCACTGATCTTGGACATCGGTTTCGGGAGCAAATGAGGTAGGGGTAACGACGGATGCTGTCGCCTGGAAGTTCAACGGGTCGGGCACATATCGAGCCGTTCGAAAGGTCGAGAAATCAATGGGCGTAGAACCCACCTTGCTGTTACGGAGGCTGACGTTCTCACCTGCAATCCGAATTTCACCAGCGTAAAAACCTTGAATCGTTCCTCGATTTATTATGTTGGTCGCAGACAGCGAAATCATGCCACCATAAAGAGGAAACAAAGCATTGGGGTATCCTTGGCGGGTGATGTTTGCCGCTAGATTGGCAAAACGACCTTCGATGACGGCACCCTCCCAATTGATGATTTCCCGAGCAGGACGGTGAAAACCTCGAGCGTCTATGTATTGCAGATTGAAACCCGGTATGGCGGACATGACGCCATAGTTTTGGTAGTATAGCGTGTTTTGGGTTTCATATGGCATCACGGGATTAAGGATTCCATTGCCAAAAAGGCCGGAAGAATCCTCCCCGATCGAGAAAGTTCCAGTATTCCTAAAGACTTCCGCATCCACCATCACCGGATTCGGATTTACGCCCTCATTAGAATAAACTGGTAGTGTCTGCCCCGAAACCCAAGAGGTGGCACCCAGAGCCAAAAGGGTTACAAGAATCCTAGTGATCATATCTGTGAAGAAGACGTTCGTGTGGAGTCTCATGGGAACAGCCGGGATTCGAGTTCCTGGAGCTGCACACCCTGCGGATACACGATTGGTGCGTTGGTGGTTCCATCAAAAGAACCCCAGACAAAGCCCTTGATCGCTGCCACTTGATCCGTGTTTCGAATATTGAGATTCCAAGGTCCCACTTTGTTGAGAACAACTTGAATTCCAGGTTGCTGGATTCCAGGACCGTCTGCTGGGAATGCGGTGCTCACCCCAGGATTCACAGCTCGCTCAAATGTCGTTCCATTTACGGAGTAGACATAAGGTTGAGCTGTATTTGCGGCGGCACCGATATCGGCGGCGCTGAAAAGAATATCGGGCTGTGTGATGGTCCTTGAGGCAACCTGGCCAACTGGGGCGCCATCTGTACCAATGACGATTTCTGGATAGTTGATGGTCACTGGATTCAGGTACTGGCCCAGAAGAGGATCGGTATCGACTCGAACAAAACTGACCTTCCCTGGCCCCTGACGTCCGCCTACAGCGACAAAGTTGGTCGAACCCGCTGAAAGTCCTGCGTTGGTGAGGGAAGTTCCACCATAGTAGGACCATGGCGAGGTTGCATTGGGGATGGAGACAGAGAAGCCCGCCCAAGACCACGGGGAGACGGTTGATCCAGCACCGGAACCAACCGTTCCAGTCGGAGCGGATTGCCAATTGACGTTTTGTGGACGGTACAGATATCGGATTGCTCCAACATCGTCCCGGGTCAGACCCGTATAGAAGAGACCAAACCCGGATTGGACCAGGTCTGCTGTTCCATAGACCTGTTGGATCACCCTCGGATCCACAACTCCGGACTGGAGACCAGCGGTTGCTATGACACTGACATTGGGATTCGAGACATCGACAGCAAGCTCTTGACAATCCCAAGTATCCGGCGCGGTTCCGATTTGAAGAATTTGGTAGGTGTAGAGGGTGTTGTTGACGTAGGAAGTAGGTCGGAACGAAACCGGGTCAAAATTCCTCTGAATGATCGAGTAGATGTACTGTTGCGGGGTTGTTCCCTCAATGGGAACCTGCCGGTAGATGGTCCAAGCATACCGCTCAGGGCAAGCTAGTCCCATCGCTTGCAACAGCGTCGAAAGCATGATCGATTTTATATCACGTAGACGCAGCTGTTGGGCTACATAGTTATATCGCGACGCGCTGAGGGGATATTCGGTCAGGCCGGCACTCATGGCCGAAGTGGATGGAAGATCATTCAGGATCTTCACGGCCGCCTCAATGGCTGCAACACCCTGCGGTCCAAAGTATTCAACAAAGCTAGAATCAAACCCATAGACCAACACGGGACTTCCCCAGCGGTATTCTTCTCCGAGATTCATTGGCCCGCCCAAATCCCCTTCCTCTTGGATTGAAGTGAATGGGCTGGCGTAGTTGAGCGTGGCGGTCTGGTAGGTGGCAAAAGGTCCCAGCAACGAGAAGGCCAGTGACTTCTCAGTTGCACCAGCAAACAACGCAACCAGCAATAGACAGTTCAGGAAATTGCGCATGGTTCAGCGGAGAAGGTTGACACGATAATAGGTGTTGCCGGATTGGTTCCCTAGGGGGAGGGAATCGATATCCCCAGAGGCGAAACGCGCTGTTCCGAGATCCGACCAGTCTTTGAGATTGGCTGAGGTTTGAACCTGGTAGAAAGCACCGGGTCGGCTGTTCCAAGAGAGTGTGGTTCCCTGAGGTGTTCGATTCAGGAACGTCTTGAGGACGCTCGTGGACGATTGGGGATCCGTTCCAGCAAGGAACTCATCTTTGTCGGATATCCCATCTCCGTCGGTATCAGCGGTTGGCGCTGCCCAGACATTTGGATCAGCTCCGTATGTTTTGGCCTGCCAATCATCGGGCATTCCGTCAAGGTTTCCATCCTCGCCCCACGTTCTCCCATGAGCTGTAGCTGATAGAGGGGAGACGCGACCATCCTGGAGTCGATAGGCAAGCCGAAAGGCGTGGTTTGAAGCAGGGACCAGACCCGAAACCGTGTAGCGGCCGGATTTCAGAACCACCGGGACTTCAGAACCATCGACATAGAGCTCATATTGGGAGATCGGGAGTCCCAAGAGTTCGGGAAAACTAATGGACAGCCGTGAGGAGGAGGCTGCAAAAACATAGGGTGATTCAGGAGCGGTCAATACTGGCGCAGATGCCGCGTATCGCTGTGAGGCGATGTCCATTCCTGTAGAAAATCCCGAATAGGTGCTCCAAACCGCAACGATTCGGCCCTCTCCATCAGAAGCAATGCTGGGGTTTATTTGGTCTCCAGCTGTTTTGGTATTGACGACGAATTCTTCGTCAAGAGTTTGACCCTCCGAATTGATCCACTGCCCAACGACGGACTCTCCGTATCCGTCTCCACCCTGACTCCGGTACACGATCATCGCCTCGTCCTGAACAACGGCGATCTTAGGGAAACCTTGGAAACCGAGGCGACGGGTATTGACCACGGATGATGGGCCATTAGGGACTCCCTTTTGGTAGTTGCGGGAAGCCACATCCCAGACAGCACCTGGGATTGTGTGATCGTGTTCGGACCATGCAACGACGAACCCACCGTTGGAAAAAGCGGCTACCGATGGTGTTGCACAAGGCTTGGTACCGGAGTTGACGAGGAACTCGTCACCCTCTGGGGAACCGCTTGCTGAGAGGCGCCTGGCGTAGACGTCAACGGTGTTCAGGCCCCTCTGCTGCTCGGAGATCCATACGGTGACGAACGAGCCATCACGGAGCGCTGCAACGCTCGGGTTCCGTTGGTGGAACTGGGTGAACTGATTGAGACGGACCGCTGCACCATTGAGTTCACCCTTCGGAGAAAGGAGACGCCCCTCGATCGCAGAGAGATCCTCATCGATTCCGTCTGCGGTCCACGTGACGATAATTGATCCCACCGCGTTGATGGAGACCGCTGCATCCCTATGATCGATTCCGCCCGATGAAATGGAGAACTCATCACCTGCAAATTTGCCATCGCTTTTGATGACTCTGCCCATGATGGACTGCTGTCCACGGTGGCCACCTTGCCAGACGATAAGCGCTCCACCATCGATTAGCTGGATCACTTGAGCGTTTTCCTGATCGCCCTCCGCCTTCTGGTTGACTCGGAACGAACTCATCCCGGTCAACTGTCCTGAAAGACGCCGGACACTGATTCCAAATCCCTGTCCGTCTGTGACGTTATCATGCCATGCGATCCATCCCCCAGTCTGCTTGATTGAGATTGAAGGGGCGAGTTGGTCTCCGATCGAAGTTCCCGCCACCTGGTATTGGGAGCCCTCCGGATTGAACCGTGATGAGGCGTGGACGGAGGGGGCGAACCCGATGCCCGCCACGAAAGCGAGCGTCCCGAGGGCGGCTCCATATTTCCTTCGTTCAAGAAGTGTCATGCGTTGCATTTTTTGGAGGTCGAAGGACCGGATACTACTTCTCGTCGAGCCTTGCTTGGAGGATATCCTCTCGCCGTTAAACCAGTGAGTTCTGATCCAAGTCCGCATGGAGTGCGGGTAGATGGTGTTCGTGATGGCTTCCGATCCCGAAGGCTACTTCTTCGATCCCTTCTGAGTCGGAACCGAATTTTGATCGAACGGCAAGGCGTTGGGATCATTCAAACGCCGCCCTGTGGGATCGATGATGGTCGGAGTGACGAATATCAGAAGGTTCCGTTTGTCGGTGGCATTGGCCTCACTCGTGAACAGACGCCCTACGAGGGGCAGATCACCGAGGACCGGCACCTTGTCGCGCGTCTTTCGGCTGTTTTCGGCGATCAGTCCACCGATCACAACCGTCTGACCATCCCACACGTTCGCCGAGGTGATCACCGAACGGGCCCGGTAACGGGGCAGTGGTAGCTGCGCTGTGATCGGAACACCGATGGTGTTGCCCGCGACGGACTGGGCCTGCGGAACGAATTGACCCGGATTGTCGTATCCGACGAATTCCGTCACGGAGGGGATAATGGTCAGCTGGATCGTGACATCATCCGAGGACACAATCGGGAGGACATCCAATTCAGGTCCGAACGGAATCACCGTGGTCCCGTAGCCGGACTGCGCAGCAACAGCGCCACCGCCATTGTTGAATCCACCCCCGATGCCACCGTTGTTGCCACCGCTGGACGTCTGGCTCAGTCCAACACTGGTGACGATGGTCCGAACATCAGCCGTGACAATCTGCGCCTGACGGCCGCTGACCGTGGTGACCTTTGGAGCTGACAACATGTCAACGCCGCTCCTCTGCTCCAAGGCTTGGATTGCGACGCGGAACTGAGGCTCGGTCATGATTCCGGTTACCGTAGCGAGCGTCGGAATCGTCCCCTCGTTACGGTTTGCATCACTGTAGGTGTTTCGTACACCTGAGGTCAGGTACCCGTCGTTGCCACTCGGAGGTATGGCCGGTGTGGTATTGGGGAAGACACCTCCCGGATTGGCGGTTGAACCGGAGGTTGCCGCACTTCCAAGAGAAGGAGCCGTTCCCGCGGTTGCGCCGAGCCGGTTGTTCCCCATGGTCCAATTGCCGATCCACCACTGGAAGCCCAAGGCCTTGACGTCCTCCTGGGTGACCTCAGCGAACTTGGCTTCGATCTCAACCTGAGGGGGGAGTACATTGAGGACTTGGATAGCCTGTTCAATGATGTCGAGGTCCGACATGGTTGCACGCACGAAAAGAATGCCAGTCCGATCGTTGTAGAAGACGGCTTTCATGTCGGCGTCTGGATCCTGGGTTCCTCCCATACCGCCGCCCATTCCCATGCCACCACCCATGCCCATGCCGCCACCCATGCCCATGCCGCCACCCATGCCGCCCATCATTCCTCCCATCATGGTCATGGGAAAATTGACACCACAGGAGATGAAGAAGTTTCTCACCAGCACTTGCACGTTGGCCATCATCTGTTGGGTGGTCACGTAAGAGAGGCCCATACCGCCGCCCATGCCGCCCATACCGCCGCCCATACCGCCCCCCATGCCGCCCCTGCCGCCGCCCCTGCCGCCGCCCCTGCCGCCGCTCCGGCCCATACCGCCGCCGTGGCGGCCCCCCGGAATCCTGAGCTCGCCGTATCCGTTTACCGAGTC
>CAZZKQ010000085.1:0-9921 GCA_964654875.1 uncultured Verrucomicrobiota bacterium
ACACAGGGAACCGTGGATGTGGGCCTGGGTGCCGAACCCGTGGTGGCCCAGTGGAACCGCATGGCGGGCTCCGCGGAGGGCACGGTGACCCTTCGGATGCCGTCACCCTTCGAGGTTGGCACTGAACTCGAGTTCCTGCACCCGTTCGAGGTCCTCCATTACCGGGGTTCCCTCACCTACACGCCGGCGGCCCCCGGAACCACCCGGGTCGAGGCCCAGGTTCAACTTCCGCGCCTCGGTGGGAATGGACAGTTCGTGGGTCCAATGCCTCTGATCGTCCGGGATCCCCGCACGCTGGAACGGGTCAATACCCATTGGATTGGTCCGGGCGCGGTGGACTTCGAGGTCCTGGGCTCCAAGGAGGTCGAAGGCGTGGAGCTGTTTCTCGACCGTATCGCCAATCGTCCCTGGTACGCCGGGTCCCTGTTCCTGCTGGACGGTCACCCGGCGACGCCCTTCCAGGATGAGTTCGATGCCTGGGACGTCTTCGTGGTCGACCCGAATGATGCCAACGCCAATGGCATCCCCGACCTGAGCGATCCCCAGCCGGTGGCGCCCACGGTGCCCGCCGTGTCGTTGTCGGGACCCCCCGGGGCGCTGCGCCTCACGGTGACGGGCGAGGCGGGTCGAGCTGTCCGTGTGGAGTGGAGTCCCAGTCTGTCATCACCCACCTGGAGTCTGATCCGCAGCGGGACCCTCTCCGGTGTACCGGAGGTCATTCCGGTCGAGGCCGGTGGCTCCACCGGGTTCTATCGGGTGACGAGTCCCTGACCACGGAGGAATCGAAGGGCATGGAGTGGGGGTCGACAGCGGTGAAAGGCCTCGCGATGGGAACCCTTTTCCGGTGAGGTTCGAGGGGCTCTTCGCATGGACACCCTCTGGCGCGCCCGAGTGTTCTTCACCCCGGACGGTCCCCGCATCCTCGGGGGGCTTGGGCTGCTGTGTCTCAACACCCTGCTCGGTCTCCTGAAGCCCTGGCCGTTGGCGTTGCTCATCGACCACCTCGCGACCGGTCGCCTCTGGCCGGGTTTGGCATGGGTCGGAGCGGATCGGTATGCCGCGACCCTGGTCCTGATGCTGGCCGTCCTCGCCATCGGCCACACCGCCCTTGGCTCGCTCCAACAGGCTCTGGTCATCGGCATCGGATTACGAAGTCTCGCCCGTGTCCGCGAACGGGTCTTCGACCTTCTCCTCGGCTTGTCCCTCCGTCGGGTGCAGGGCTCCCAGACGGGCGACCTCATCTACCGGTCCACCTGGGATGTCTACGCCTTCCAGACGCTGTTCACCCAGGGACTGTTCGGGTTCCTGTCGTCCACCCTGGGGGTCGTCGCGATGGTGGCCGTCATGGTGCGGATGAGTCCGGCGCTGACCTGGGTGGCGCTGGGCACGATCCCCTTCCTCCTGGCCGTCATGCGGGCCCTTGGCCGACAGATGACGGCGCGGTCGACGAAGTCCCAGTCCGCAGATGCCGCGATCGCATCGACCGTACAGCAGACCCTGGCCCATCTCCCGGTGATCCAGAGTTTTACCGGCGAGGGGGTTGAGAGGACCCGATTTGGGGGGCAAGTCGGGAACGCGTGCGTGGCCCGATCGGACCAGCATCGGTTGGAACTGTTCTACCTCACCGCTGTCGGGACCATCCTTGCCGTGGGCATCGCCCTCATCGCGTTTCTCGGAGCGGGTCAGGTTCGATCGGGAATCTTGAGCGTGGGGCAGATGATGGTGTTCGTCGCCTACCTGGCCCAGTTGTACGAGCCGCTGACCCAGCTGTCGCATCTAGGGGCGACCCTGAGCGACGCGCGCGCTGGGGCGCGTCGGGTGTTGGATTGGATGGGCGAGGTGTCGGTGGATGAGTTGACCGCTCCGGGTTCGCCCGGAATGCCATCGGAGTCGCTGAAGGACTGGAGTCTGGAGTTCGATGGAGTCGGGTTTGCCTACACGCCGGACCATCCGGTCCTCCGTGAGGTCGGCTTCCGGGTCGGCAGTGGCGAGACCGTGGCGATTGTCGGGTCGAGCGGAGCGGGGAAGTCGACGTTGCTGCAGATGGTGAACCGGCTGCTGGATCCAGACGCAGGAACGGTCCGGCTGGGGGGTATCGGGCTCCCGAGTCTGCCGCGGGGTTGGTTGCGGAGGCAGGTGGCGGTGGTGCCGCAGGAACCGGTCCTGTTGCCGGGCACCGTCGCGGAGAACATCGCCTACGGACGTCCGGACGCCACGCGGGAGATGATCCGGGAGGCGGCTCGGAAGGCGTTCGCCATTGGATTCATCGACCGACTGCCCCAGGGCTTGGACACCCGGGTCGGGGAAGGGGCCGCCCGGCTGAGCGTCGGCGAGAAGCAGCGGATCAACCTGGCACGGGCCTTCCTGAAGGATGCTCCCGTCCTGCTGCTCGATGAGCCGACCAGCGCCCTCGACGTCGCCAGCGAACAGGAGGTGCTGAAGGGACTCCAGGATCTGTGTCGTGGGCGCACCGTGTTGATCGTCGCCCACCGCGTCGCTACGTTGAAGCAGATCGACCGGGTCTTGGAATTGAAGGACGGCCGCATTCAAGAGTTTGGATGCGGATCCTCCTTGGGTTCTCCCGGGGCCGGGATCCGTGAGGGATCCAAGACCCAGACATGAACAGCCGCCCCAGCCTCGATGCTTTCCCGCCCCAGAAAGGGGTGGGTGTGGTGTCCCGAGTTGCGGTGACCGGAGTCGCTGTGGTGCTGTCGATCCTCCTGGGATTCTCCTCGCTCGAGGCGACGCAGATGCCGTCCTTCAGTCTTCGGTCCATCACCGAGAGGGCCGAGCGCGTGGTCCATGGCCGTGTCGAGTCCATCGAAACGGTAAAGGGTGGTGACGGACGCCTCCGAACCCGGGTTGAGGTGGCGGTGGACGACACCTGGAAGGGTCCTGCGGAGCCTTGGGTGACGGTGGTTCAGGCCAGCGGGGTCCTCGGTGAACGTTGGGTGCGCGTCGTGGGCGAGCCGGAGTTCAGGCCCGGTGAAGAGGTCGTTCTCTTTCTCGTGAGGACTCCGGCAGGAGATTGGGTGGTGGCTCCGTTGAGCCAGGGGAAGTTCTCCGTGATCCGGGACAAGGAGGGCGTTCGGGTGGGCAATGGCATCCTCGGGGCAGGGGATGCGAAACCCATGGGTCTCCAGACCCTGCGCGAGGCAGTCTGCCCCAAGGTTCGGTCGGGAGGTGCGGAATGAGTCGGTTTCCCCTCGTGATGCTGGTGGTCCTGCTGGCGCAGACGCTGGTGCCGGCGGCCGTCTATCAGCGCGGGCCGAACGGCAAGCCACTCCGTTGGAATCTCGACTTCTACGACTCCACCCTGTTCCCGGACCAGAATCCCCAGACCCTCGCGATCCGGTATCACCTTTCAACCGAGGCGTGGTCCGTGGCGAACCGGGAGCGGGAACTCAATTCGATCCGTGACGCGTTTGCGATTTGGCAGTCGGTTCCGGGCATCCGGTACAGATTTGAGGAGGCCTCGCCGGTCAGCGGGGTTCAGGACATCAACAGTCTCGACGGGATCAACATGGTGGTCTGGCTGCCGTCGAACCGGACGCTGAACGGGGGATCGCTCTTCTTTCCGTCGGGCGTGGCGGGACTGACGGTCCTGTCGGGCAGCACCGCGGATGAAATCATCGCCGAGGCGGACATCGTTCTGAACCGGGATCTTCAGTGGATCACCGAGTTCAACCCCAGTCGCTCGGCCGTGAACCACGTCGAGACGGTTGCCCTGCATGAGATTGGCCATCTCCTCGGTCTCAACCATGCCGCAGTTGGGGGATCCACGATGTTCTGGCATATCGCCGACGGTGTCGGGTCGAGCGCCGGTTTGTCGTCTGACGAACTCACCGGCATCCGCTCCGTCTATGGCCAAGCCAGTGGTGGCACGGGGCGTCTGGTCGGGACCGTGACCTCCGGTGGTGTCGGCGTGAAGGGGGCGGTGGTGGTGGTGGAGGACTCCGAAGGGCGTCTGCTCGGGTCAGCGGTGAGCCGGACGGGTGGCTCGTATGAGGTCGGGGGATTGGTCCCGGGCACGTATCGGATCCGGGTGACGCCGCTGGATCCCGGCAACCTTGGTCACGACGCCTACCTGGTTCGCGGCGAGGATCTGGACGTCACGACGGCGATGGAGTTTGCCGGCGTCGCACCGGAATTTCTCCCGCTCACGGTGGATGGGGTCGTGGTGACGTCGGGTCAGGTCACGTCCCGCGCCCTCGCGGTCACCGCAGGCGTGCAGCCTTTTCGGATCACGGAGACGCGGCGGTATCTGGATCCCACGGGCTTCAGCAGTGGGGACGACACACTCCAACTCACACCCGGCCAGACCAATGCCTCGGTGGCGGTCTACGTCCCGAATCTGGCGGCGACAGAGGGTCAGCTGCGGATCACGGGTGCAGGCCTGACGTTTGGGCCGACCGAATTCAAGCCGGGTTCGTTGCGCAAGCTCACCCGCGTGCAGGTGCCCGTCTCGGTGGCTCCCGACGCCCAACCCGGGGTGCGGAGCCTTTTCCTCACGGTCAACGGCCACACAGCCTGGGCGAACGGCTTCATCGAGATCGTACCGCCGGTCCTCGACTTCAATTTTGACGGCCTGGATGACCTGTTCCAACGCCGGTACTTCAGCCCGTTCACCCGCAAGGAGGCGGCGCCCGCGTCCGATCCGGATCTCGACGGGTTCAGCAATGCCCGGGAGGAACGCATGGGGTCGGACCCGACCGACAAGGCGTCGGTGAACTATCGGATCGTATCCGTGAAGCGTTGGGTCGATCGGGCGGTCATCACCTGGGAGAGCGGGATTGGGCAGACCTATCGGGTGTGGAGTCGGGCTCGGCTGGACGGGGCCACCTGGGAGCTCCGGGCGACGGGAATTCGTTCGGCGGGTGAGCTGACGGAGTGGATGGACAGCCAACCCGGGACGGACCAGCGGTTCTATCGGGTGGAGAACCTGCCTTGAATGGGCGGTTGAGCGAGCTGGTCACAACTCCCGGTCGACTGTATGTCTCGACCCTTCCCGCCGTATGATCCGCCCATTTCCTGAGTCCTGTCTGCATCGTCGATCAATCCCAGAGCCGCCCACCATTGAATCCCTACGCATTGGCCGCCTGACCGCTTCTCGATGGATGCGGACGACGATCGCGACCCTCCTTGGCGTTTGGGTCTCCTGCGTCGGGCGTGCCGCTGACGGATCCGCTCCGACTCCGGACGACGCCAAGACCGTCAACCCGGGGCACTCGATGCACGGGCAGGTCTTCAATGAGGGGCCGCGTCATCGCGCCCGACCCATGGCTGGGATGCCAGAGATCCGGTTCCAGATCACCACGACCAACGACCTCGCCCGGGCCTTCTTCCTCCAGGGGGTCGGGCAGCTGCACGGCTTCTGGTATCTGGAGGCGGAGCGGTCCTTCCGGGAATCCGCCTCACGGGACACGAACTGCGCGATGGCCTATTGGGGCATGGCCATGGCCAACGCCAGCAATCCGACCCGGGCTGCGGGATTCATCCAGGAGGCGGATCGACGCAAGGGTCCCGTCAGCCGTCATGAGAAGCTCTGGATCGAATCCCTCGCTGAGTTCCACAAGGACCCGAAGCGCGACGAGAAGGAACGTCGTCGCGACTACACCCGGGCCCTCGAGAACATCATCTACGAGTTTCCCGATGACGTGGAGGCGAAGGCCTTCCTCGTGTTCCACCTGTGGGACAGCAGCTACAAGGGGTGGCCGATCGGCAGTGCCCAGGCCGTGGAATCCCTGCTCAAGGAGATCTTCGCCCAGCAGCCGATGCACCCGGCCCACCATTACCGGATCCATCTCTGGGATGGGGAGAAGGACGAATCCGCCATCCGCGCCGTGCCGTCGGCCTCGAAATCCGGACAGAGTTCCCCGGGAGTTGCCCACCAGTGGCACATGGCGGGTCACACCTTCAACAAGCTCAAGCGCTACCCGGACACAGCGTGGCAGCAGGAGGCGTCGGTCCGGGTCGACAACACCCAGCTGATGGCCGACCGGATGTTTCCCGATCAGATCCACAACTACGCGCACAACAGCGAGTGGCTGGTGCAGACCTACAACTATCTGGGGCAGGCCGGGCGCGCCGTGGAGCTCGCCGCCAACATGATCGAGATGCCCCGACACCCAGGCTTCAACACCCTCGACAAGCAGACGAACGGGATCGCGTATGAAAAGCGCGGCACGGCCTCACATGGACGTCGTCGCCTGATGGAGACCCTGCTGCGCTGGGAGCTGTGGGATGAGACCCTGCGCCTGGGCGGAACGCCCTACCTCGAGCCGACGGTCCTCGCGGAGGAGCAGGGGCGGCGCGCGCGACTTCTCGGGTTGGCCCATCTGGGCAAGGGGAACCCCGATGGCGTCAAGGAACAGATCCAGTCCATCGAGGCGGCCATCGCCTTGTTGAGGGAGGAACGTCAGGCGCATGTCGATGCCGCGGAGGCGAAGGCCAAGGCCGACAAGAAGGGTCGCGGTGAGATCGATGCCGCCATGGCCGAGGCTGTGAAGCGATCGAGCGAACCGCTCGAGACGTTGGAGAACTTCATCGAGGAACTCCGTGTGGGCCTGGACCTGCACGCCGGGGAGACCAACGACCTTCCCAAGCGGCTGGAGGCCCTGAAGACCGTCTCGAAGGAACGCCTGGCGGGGATGTGGTTCCAGATCGGCAACACCAATCAGGCCCTGAAGCTCGCCCGGGAGGCGGTGGAGGGCGGGACGAACCAGGTGCATCCGTTGGCGGCACTGACCGAGCTGCAGTGGAAGGCGGGCCAGAAGCGGGAGGCGCTCACGAACTTCGCAACCCTGCGCGGGCTCAGTGCCTGGATGGATCCCCAGCTCCCCATCGTGAAGCGGCTGGCCCCGGTGATCGCCGCAGCGGGGTTGGGGTCGGACTGGCGTCCGGCGCCGAGCTATCCGGCGGATTCCGGGATTCGTCCGGCCTTCGACACCCTGGGTTCCTTCCGCTGGAACCCGCAGCCAGCCCCACCCCTGGCGGTCACGGGTGCCGATGGCAAGCCCATCGGGTTGGAGACCTTCAAGGGACGTCCGCTCCTGCTGGTCTTCTACCTGGGCGGTGGCTGCGTCCATTGTGTCGAGCAGCTGCGGTTATTGGCTCCTTGGACCGAGGCGTTCCGGAAGGCTGGGATTGACCTCCTCGCCATCAGCACCGAGACGGTGGAGGGCCTTGGGAAGACTCGGGAGAAAGCCGGGAAGGATGGAAAGGTTGCATTCCCGCTGGCGTCGGATCCGACGCTGGCGTCGTTCAGGCAATGGCATGCCTTCGATGACTTCGAGGGCACGGCGTTGCATGGGGTGTTCCTGGTGGATGCCGAGGGTCGGGTGCGATGGCAGGACATCGGGTTCGAGCCCTTCACCGATTTTCATTTCCTGCTTCCGGAGGCACGTCGACTTCTGAGTCTCCTGCAGGAGTGAGCCCGGGATGGGCTCGACTTCAACAACGAGCCGATTCACGCTCCTCCCATGCTTCCCCGAATTGTTGTCACACTCGTCGCTGCCGCCCTTCTGTCCACCGCCGAGGCCGCTCCCAAGAAGGTGATCCTCGTGACGGCGACCAAAGGTTTCCGTCACAGCTCCATTCCCACGGCTGAGAACGTGGTGACCACCCTTGGGAAGACCAGTGGTGCCTTCACGGTCGTGGACGTTGTCCGAGGCGGTCCCAACGGCCAGGACGACGCCGAGGTGCGCGAGAAGTTGACCCTCGACCGGTTGAACGCGGTGGATGGGGTGATCTTCGCCAATACCACAGGTGACCTCGCGATCCCGGATCGTGCCGGGTTCCTCAAGTGGCTTGAGGCCGGGCATGGCTTCATCGGGATGCACTCCTGCTCCGACACGTTCCATGGCTTCCCCGGGTTCATCGAGATGCTGGGCGGTGAGTTCCTGACGCATGACGCCCAGGTGGGGATCCAGGCGATCAACCAGGATCCGAAGCACCCCGCCACCCGGGACCTTGGACCGACCTACGACGTCTTCGACGAGATCTACATCTTCAAGAGCTTCAACCGGAACAAGGTCCACGGGCTGCTGGGGTTGGATGCGCATCCCAACCACAAGTTCCCGGGTGACTATCCCGTGGCCTGGTGTCGGCAGGCCGGCTCGGGCCGTATCTTCTACACGTCGTTGGGTCATCGTGAGGACGTCTGGACCAGTGCCACCTATCAGAAGCATCTCCTTGGGGGCATTCGATGGGCACTGGGGTTGGATACAGGCAGCGCCCAGCCCGATCAGCCCGGTGTGGCCCTCAGTGCCGCCGAGAAGTCCGAGGGGTTCCAGCCGCTGTTCGATGGGAAGACGTTGAATGGATGGAAGCTACGGCGTCCGGACGGCCACGCCTCGTGGCTTGTCGAGAACGGCATGCTGATCAATCGCCTCGAGCATCAGGGCAACAAGATCACGGGCCACGGCACGGATCTGGTGTCGGACGCCAAGTTCCGTGATTTCGTGGTGCGCTACGACTACCTGATCCCGCCCGGAGCCAACTCGGGGTTCTATCTGCGCGGTCGGCATGAGATCCAGATCTTCGACGACCATGGCAAGAAGCCGGAGATGGGCGGCAATGGTGCGCTGTACAGCGTGGCTCCCGCCTCCATGATGGCCTCCCGCAAACCGGGAGAATGGCAGTCGGTCGAGGCCAAGATCGTGGGCAACCGGGTCACGGTCGTTCTGAACGGGGTGACCATCCATGACAATGTGGAATGCACCCGGGGCACCGGGGGGCATCTGGATGACAATGTGGACCAGCCCGGGCCGATCCTCCTCCAGGGGGACCACGGCGAGGTCGCCTTCCGGAACATCCGGATCAAGCAGCTCAAGTAGGCAAGTCGTCGCCCTGCAGCGGACGCCTGCGGGTGCGGTGGAGTCCGTCTCAGAAGCTGCGGAAGTAGCTGGTGACGAACCAGGACAGGAGGAGTCCCGCTCCGAGCGCCCCGATCGCCGCGGCCACGAGGGTGGCCCATCCGCTGAGCGGGAGTCGCAGAGGCGACGACGCCCGTCCGGCCTCCTTCTCCGAGTACAGCCTCCGTGCGATCCCCAGGGTGATGGCTGCCGTGAAGAGCAGCAGGGGGATGGTGATCCTCCCATTGAGGCGATCCCAAAGGAAGTCCTCCAGCGAGAGTCCGGCCCGGAGTCCTGTGAGTGATCCCAGCGCAGCCCAGACCCAGGCCGTGTAGGCGACGGCGCGAGTGGTGGCGAGCGCGGCCACGGTGAAGCCGATGGCGAGGGCCGCGAGGGGGACGGCGAACACCGTCCCGTAGAGGAGTTCGGGTCGGCGGACATCCACCGTGGCGACACCGGTGGAAACAAAGAAGCTGAGGATCAGGTCCGCGAGATTCGGATAGAGCACCAGGAGGTTGAGCACGGTGAACAGGCCCAGCCAGCCGGTGGCGAAGAGGAGTCGGGAGTCGAAGCGCTGTCGGCGGGTGATCGGTTGCGAGAACGCGTATTCCTCGCACCCCCCCATCACGTCGCTGCCCCCGAACACGGGACCTGTGATCACGGCGAAGAATCCTCCGAAGGCCAATGCCCAGAGCGGATGGGTGAACCGGGGCAGAACCCACATGGCGAGCAGCCAGAGTGCGAGGAAGATCAGCATCATCCGGGCATGGGCCAACCACTCCCCCCAGAGCAGCCCCGTCCAGAGCCGCACCCGACGTCCACGATCGGTACCCGCCTGTCCAGGCAGGGGCGATCCTGGGATGGATTCGATCCGGCCTGACGGGGTGTGTTCGGTCATGGGCGCGCGGTTGGGAGGAGTGTTGGTGCGGGCTATCGCAACGGCGGCGGGGGTGCGTCGGAATAGAACTCCCAGGGGTACTGGGGCTTGGTGGGAGTCTCGGAGGCGTGGCCCGCCCGGGCCCCCAGGAGTCGCAGGACCTCGCGGGCCATCAGCCAATGCCCCTGG
>CAZZKQ010000086.1:0-9864 GCA_964654875.1 uncultured Verrucomicrobiota bacterium
GCGGATGATGGCCTCGACCCGTGCGGTGGGTACGGCGGTGTTCGCGATCTACCTGGCCGATGCGATCGGGTACACAGGCTCGGTGGGGATCCAGCTGTACAAGGACCTGGCGGCCAGTTCGTTGTCGCGCTTCGGGTTCTTCACCGGATTCACGTGGTTCATGTCGGTGCTGGGAACGGTCTGTCTGATCGCGAGCGCCCTGTATTTCGCGCGCAGGGCGGATCGGGAATCGGAGCGATAGGGTGGCGAGAGGACGCCCATGGTGACGCGGAGACGCGGGAGGAGGACGGGAAAGAACGACGGCCCGGAGGGGGATGGGTGATGCAGTGCCCGGACCCGATAGAAGGAGCATCCGGTGTTGACGGTCTCCGGGGGTGTTGCGGAGCCTCCCGGTCCCGAACATGCCGAAGATCGCCCGCGCCCTCCTCTCCGTTTCCGACAAGACTGGTCTGGTCCCCTTTGCCAGGACCCTGGCCCAGGCAGGCGTCGAGCTCATCTCGACCGGTGGCACGGCCAAGGCCCTGAAGGCCGAGGGGCTGTCGGTGATCGAACTGGGCGACTACACCGGTTTTCCCGAGATGCTGGATGGACGGGTCAAGACGCTGCATCCGAAGGTCCATGGCGGCCTGCTCCACCTCCGGGACAACCCGGAACATGTCGCGACGGCTCAGAAGCATGGCATCCCGCCGATCGACCTCGTCGTGGTGAACCTCTATCCGTTCGAGCAGACCGTGGCCAAGCCGGGGGTGTCGCTGCACGACGCGATCGAGAACATCGACATCGGCGGGCCCTCCATGCTGCGGAGCGCGGCCAAGAACCATGAGTTCGTGACGGTGGTGGTGGATCCGGCGGACTACGCGCGGGTGGCGGACCAGGTGGCGACCGGGGGCGGCACCACTCTGGAACTCAGGCGTGAGCTGGCCACGAAGGTGTATGCGCGGACCGCGGCGTATGATGCCGCGATCGCCCGGCATCTCACCGGGGCGTTCGGCCTGGGTAGGGCGGACGCGACTCCTGCGGCTCCGTCAACCCTCGAGATCCGGCTCCCGCTGGCCCAGCCGCTGCGCTATGGGGAGAATCCGCACCAGAAGGCGGCGCTGTATGGACCCTTCCAGGACTATTTCCAGCAGCTGCACGGCAAGGAGCTGTCGTACAACAACATCCTGGATCTCACCGCTGCGGCGGCGTTGATCGGGGAGTTCGACGGCGACGAGCCGCCCACGCTGGCGATCCTGAAGCACACCAACCCGTGTGGCGTGGGGCAGGGAACAACGCTGCGGTCGGCCTGGGACAAGGCCTTCGCGACCGATCGGCAGGCCCCGTTCGGCGGCATCATCGCGGTGAACCGTCCGCTGGATCTCGCCTGCGCCGAGGCCATCGCCGAGATCTTCAGCGAGGTGATCATCGCCCCGGGGTTCACGCCCGAGGCCCTCGCTCTGCTCCAGCAGAAGAAGAACCTCCGTCTGCTGAAGGTCCTCCGGAATCCGGCAACCGCCTCTCCGGTGGATGTCCGGAGCGTCGGGGCGGAATCGTATCTGTGGCAGGAGCGGGATCTCCGCAGGACGTCCGAGTCGGATCTCCGTCAGGTGACCCGTCGTGCACCGACGGCTCACGAACTGCGGGCGATGCAGTTCGGCTGGCGGGTGGTGAAGCATCTCAAGTCCAACGCCATCGTCTATGTCGGGGCGGATCCCGCCGATGGTCTGGGTCGGACCCTCGGGGTCGGGGCGGGGCAGATGAGCCGTGTCGATTCGAGCCGGATTGCGGTCTGGAAGGCGGGGGAGGCGGGATTGTCCCTGAAGGGCAGCGTGGTCTGCTCGGACGCCTTCTTCCCGTTTGCCGACGGTCTGATCGCCGCGGCGGAAGCGGGTGCGACCGCGGCGGTCCAGCCCGGGGGCAGCGTCCGGGATGCCGAGGTCATCGCTGCTGCGGACGAGCGGGGTGTGGCGATGATGTTCACCGGCCACCGCCACTTCCGGCACTGAGCCGGTCGGATGCGCCTGTCGCCTCCGTTGGTCCGAAACGGCCTCGAGGAACGGGCTACTTCTGCTTGAGCCGCTTCAGCAGGGCATAGGCCCTGCGCGCCTCCGCATCACCCGACTCGGCCTTCTCCAGAAGGGTCGATTCCAGCATCACCATGGTGTTGTGGACCGCGAGGCCCTGGTCGACCGAGACACCTTCGCTCGAGCGCAGCGCGCCGAGGGACTCGACCGCCTTGCCAAGATCCCCGGTGTTGAGCGCGTTGGAGGCGTCCGTGGCGGCCTTCCTGAAGTTCTCGGGAGCACCTGTGAAGGCCCGGTCCAGCTGGTGGATCGCCTGCGCCGTTGTCGTGACGGGTGCCGTGTCGTCCCGGGCACCGCAGCCCGCGATCGCGATCACCGTCAACATCGGGAGCAGTCGCTTCATGATCCTTGGGGTGGTTCTGTCGTTTCAGTCGCCGGTCTTCGAACCCGGATTGCACCAGAAGCGTCCGGGTCGGACACCCCTGAAGCCTCCGATTCCGGCCTCCTGGTAATACACCTTGAAGCGCAGGTACTCGGTGTGCCCGCCGAAGTTGCCCATGACGGTGCCGGTGTTGTGCCGTCGCGTGACGCCCTCATCCGGCCGGCTCGCGACGTTGTCGTAGTTGGACGGCTGCTTCTCATCGGCCTCCCAGTAGACCATCGCGTCGGGCTGGAACTGGGACAGCTTGTAGGTCGAGTACGCCCCGCGGGGGCCGGTGGAGTAGGCGGAGACGGCACCGTTCATCATGTAGCTGCAGACCTTCTGCTCGCGGGCCCGGAAGAGGGCGGTGTTGGTCTTGTCGATCGGGCAGAGGAACAGCTTCCGCGACTGCACAAAGGGCCAGAGCTGACCGCGTTCCAGGGTGTGGTCGGGCTTGTTGGTGGCCACCCGCGTGTAGGCCCAGTTCGGAACCTCGAACGCCCCGGAACTCCAGGATGTGTAGGGCAGGTAGTCCTGGAAGTCACCGGCGTAGAGATGGGTGCCGAGCAGCAGCTGCTTGATGTTGTTGAGGCAGGCGGTGCGGTGGGCCTGCTCCTTGGCCTTGCTGAGTGCCGGGAGCAGCATGCCGGCGAGGATGGCGATGATCGCGATGACGACCAGGAGCTCGATCAGGGTGAAGGCCGAGGAGCGGACACTAGGATCCAATCCCTCCCCAAGGTTGCCTGTCATTGGGAGACCGTCGGGTTGGGCATGCATCATCGGAACGCCTCTGGGGAATGGTCCAATGGCGCTCCTCGGCTCGGGACCTGTCAAGCGATGGGTTCCCCCACTTGAAGCCGGAGGATCGGGAGCCCATTCAGCTCCCCGCAGGCTGCCCGATCCAGAGCCGGTTGCCGTCGGGATCCTCGATCCGGAATTCCCGCATCCCATAGAACGTCGTCTCCAGATCGGGTACGGTCAGACCCCGTCGCCTCGCCTCGGCATGGAAGGCATCGATGTCCGCGGGATAGAGGTAGAGGACGGCGGACGACGGACGCTGGGTGGCGTGGAAGATGGACTGGTCCAGCATGACGCGGCAGTCGCCCAGACGGAGCATCGCCCATCCCCAGTCGTCCCGACGGGTCTCCACCTCGAAACCCAGTCCTGCGTAGAAAACGAGGCTCCGCGGGAGATGCTTCACCGGGAGCATGGGCACCAGGCGGTGGAGAGTCTGGGTTCGGGGTGTGGAGTCCATGAGGCGGAGCAGAGATGACCACGCAGGGGTAGCAGGAGGAGAACCGCTCAGGGAAGCCGGGATCAATCCTGACCCGTGGTGCGCTGCATTTTCCCTTCGCCGGCGGTTGCACTCCACGCAGACTCCGGTTGCTTTTTCCCGGAGCGATGTGCCGTTGCCGAACAGTCCTGCTTTCCTGGATGGGCGCTGCCGCAGTCGCGGTCGGCGCCCCGGACTATCTCCGGGAGGTCAAACCCGTCCTCACCGACCACTGCATCGGCTGTCATGGGACCGAGAAATCCCAGAACGGACTCCGTCTCGACACCGCGGTGGGCGCGCTCAGGGGCGGGGAACGTGGGCCGGCTGTCGTGCCCGGCGACGCGGCCGGGAGTCTGCTCGTCCAGGTCATCGAGGGACGACACGCCCAGCTGGAGCGGATGCCCTACAAGCGTTCGCCTCTCTCGACGGCCGCGATCGCCGCGGTCCGGGACTGGATCGATGCCGGGGCTCCGGTGCCCGCCGCCGAAACCCCGGGACATCGAGTCCATTGGGCCTTCGTGCCGCCGGAGCGGCGGACTCCGCCTGGGCCGGTCCCGGGAGGCTTTTCCGGTGGTCATCCGATCGACGCGTGGATCGGACACCGACTCAAGGAGGCCGGTCTGGCGCCCTCCCCGGAGGCGGATCGCGCCACGCTGATCCGTCGTGTCAGCCTCGATCTGACCGGTCTTCCCCCCGATCCGGAGCGCATCGAGGCGTTCGTCGCGGATCCGCGTCCCGACGCCTACGAGCGGCTGGTCGAGGAGCTCCTGGGCTCGCCCCACCATGGGGAACGCTGGGCCCGCTGGTGGCTGGATGTCGCCCGCTATGCCGATTCCAACGGCTACAGCGCCGATGCCCCGCGCTCGATCTGGCCCTGGCGCGACTGGGTGGTCCGATCCCTCAACGCCGATCTGCCCTTCGACCAGTTCATCGTCGAACAGCTGGCCGGGGATCTCCTGCCTGGAGCGTCGCTGGACCAGCGCATCGCCACCGGATTCCACCGCAACACCCAGCTCAACGAGGAGGGGGGCATCGATCCCGAGCAGTTCCGCATCGAAGGAGTGATCGACCGGGTCGGCACTACCGGCACCGCCCTGCTGGGACTCACGATCGCCTGCGCGCAGTGCCACGACCACAAGTTCGATCCCATCCGCCAACGCGAGTACTACCAGCTGTTCGACTTCTTCAACCAGCAGGACGAACCGACGCTCGAGATTCCATCATCCGGCTCGGTCCAGGGTCCGGGCGGAGCAGAGAAGGCTCCGGCGAAGCCCACCACGACTCTTGTGTTGGCCGAGCGCAGCACGCCTCGCAGGACCCCGGTGTTCATCAAGGGCGACTTCACGCGTCCGGGCGAGGAGGTCGGTCCCGGAACACCCGCCGTGCTGCCACCGTTGGATTCCGGGGGGCAGGGGAGCCGTCGTCCCAATCGACTCGATCTCGCCCGCTGGCTGATGGATCCACGGCATCCGCTGACGGCGCGGGTCACGGTGAACCGGGTCTGGCAGCAGTACTTTGGCCGCGGGTTGGTCGAGACCGAGAACGATTTCGGGACCCAGGGGAGTCCGCCGACCCACCCGGAACTTCTTGACGGGTTGGCCGTGGAGTTCGCGTCGCCCACCGCCGAGGGGGGATCCGGGTATTCGCTGAAGCGGCTCCACCGGAGGATTGTGACCTCACGGACCTATCGTCAGGCGTCGACGGTCCGGCCGGATCTTCTCGAAAGGGATCCGGGCAACCGCCTGCTCGCCCGTCAGAACCGGATCCGTCTCGATGCGGAACTCATCCGCGACGTCGCTCTCGTGGCCAGTGGTGCCTGGGATCCTGCTCTGGGTGGACCTCCGGTGCATCCGCCGCAGCCGGAGGGCGTGATGAACCTGGGGCAGGTTCGGCGTGAATGGAGGACGAGTCCGGGGGGCGATCGATATCGCAGGGGTCTCTACACCTATTTCTGGAGGGCCACGCCCCATCCGGCACTGGCGGTCTTCGACGCTCCAGACGCCTTCAGCACATGTACGCGTCGCAACCGATCCAACACGCCGCTCCAGGCATTGACGCTGCTGAACGATGCGGCGTTCGTGGATCTTGCCGACCGTCTGGCGCGGCGTCTGCAGGATGGGGTGCCTGGTGGGGATCCTGTGGCGTATGGTTTCCAGCTGTGCACGGGGCGGCGTCCGAAGCCGGGCGAGCGGGAGCGATTGCAGCGGCTTCTCGATGGGGAGCGTCGGACTGGATCCGACACCGAGGCGTGGAGGACGGTGTCCCGAGTGCTGTTGAACCTCGACGAGACGATCACCCGGGAGTGACCCCATGAACCTTCCCACCGACCCCACCCTGGCCGCACTCACGCGGCGCCACTTCTTCAGCCGCTGTGGCGTTGGGCTCGGGTCCATCGCACTCGCCTCGTTGATGGATCGGAACGCGCTGCTGGCTGCGGGACAGGGCGGAGCCACCCCACCGCTCGCCCCGCGTGCGACCCATTTCCGGCCCCGGGCGAAGAATGTCATCTACCTCTTCATGGCGGGCGGCCCGTCCCAGCTCGAGTTGTTCGACCACAAGCCGCGGCTCAACGCCCTCAACGGCCAGGCGATCCCGGACTCCTACCTCCAGGGCAAGCGCTTCGCGTTCATGGACAGCTCGTTCAAGAACCGGAGCACCCTGCTGGGGTCCAGGCGAGCATTCCGGCAACAGGGTCCCTCGGGGATGTGGGTCAGTGAGCTGTTCCCCCACACGGCGGGCATCGCCGGGGAAGTCACGTTCGTCCGCACCTGCGCCACCAACGTCTTCAACCACGCTCCCGCCAAGCTGTTCATGAACACGGGGTCGTCGCAGTTCGGACGTCCCAGCCTGGGGGCCTGGCTCACCTATGGGATCGGCAGCGAGGCCGACAACCTGCCCGGGTTCGTCGTCCTCCAGAGCGGACCGCGTGGACCCCGGGGCGGGGCGGTCAACTGGGGCAGCGGATTCCTGCCCACGACCTTCCAGGGCGTGCCGCTGCGGGCCCAGGGGGAGCCGATCCTCAATCTGACCGCGCCGGAGGGCATCGATGCCGATCGGCAGCGTCGGACCCTCGATGCGGTCCGGGATCTCAATCTTCAGCGTCTCGTCGACACCGGGGATCCGGAGATCGCCACCCGCATCGCGGCCTACGAGATGGCGTACCGGATGCAGACCAGTGCGCCCGAGGCGATGGACCTCGCCGGCGAAAGCCGTGCGACGCTCGAGCTCTACGGGGTGGACCCGGCCAAACCCTCGTTTGCCCGGAACTGTCTCCTCGCCCGACGCCTCGTGGAGCGTGGCGTCCGCTTCGTCCAGCTCTACCACACCAACTGGGACAGCCATGGGGGGCCTGGTGAGACGCTCGAGTCGGACTTCGAGAAGGTGTGCCGCGATGTCGACCAGGCCCAGGCGGCGCTGGTGCGCGATCTCAAGTCACGGGGCCTTCTCGAGGATACCCTGGTGATCTGGGGCGGTGAGTTCGGTCGGACACCCATGGGTGAGAACCGCGAGAAGACGGGACGGAACCATCACATCGACGCGTTCACGATCTGGATGGCAGGTGGCGGTGTGAAGGCCGGTGCGGTCGTGGGGGAGACGGATGAGCTGGGCTTTGGTCCGATCCAGGACCGGGTCCACGTCCATGACCTCCACGCGACGATCCTGCATCTCCTCGGACTCGATCACCAACGGCTGACCTTCCGGTTCCAGGGTCGGGACTTCCGTCTGACGGACGTCCACGGTGAGCTTGTGCCGTCGATCCTGGCGTGACGTGGGGTCTTCCTTCAGGCCTCGACCCGTCTCCGTGTGAGACGCGACAGCAGCAGGTAGACGACGGGGATGACGAACAGGGTCAGGAACGTGCTGGAGATCATGCCACCCACGACGGCGACCCCCATCGGACGCCGGCTCTCGGCACCGGCGCCGAAACCGATGGCGATCGGCAGGATGCCGGCGATGGTCGACAGGGCGGTCATGAGGATCGGACGGAGGCGGACGCGTCCGGCCTCGATCATGGCGTTGTAGGCCGTGGCACCCCGTTCCATCTCCTGGTTGGCGAATTCGACGAGCAGGATGGAGTTCTTGGTGACGAGACCGATCAGCAGCACGAGTCCGATCTGGCTGAACAGGTTGAAGTTCATCGCGGGGATGGGCGGTATGAAACCCATCAGGCCCATCCAGTTCAGGATCCAGAGGGAGCCGAAAGCCCCGACGAAGGCGAGGGGCAGGGCCAGCATGACCGTGAAGGGGTGGATGAGGCTCTCGAACTGGGCCGCCAGGGTCATGTAGACGATGATCCCGGCGAGTCCGAGCACCCACCAGATCTCGGTGGTGGACTCCGCCAGGTTCTTGGCATCGCCCTCCCACGCATAGAGGAATCCTTGAGGCAGTTCACGGGCCAGCCATGGCTCGACCTGTTCCACGACCGTGCCGATGGGTACGGCTCCGGGCGAGGCGGTGATGCTGGCCGAGCGGAGACGGCCGTAGTGGAAGATCGAGTTTGCGGCGGCGCCTTCGGACCGGGTCACGAGGCTGCTCAGCTGGACGAGCGTTCCGGAGGTGCTCCGGACAAACACCTTGTCGAGGTCCGCCGGAGTGAGCCGGGAGGTCCGTTCGAGCTGGGCGATGACGTCGTATTCCTTTCCGTCCCGCTTGATCCGACTCAGGTCGAGTCCACCGAAGAGGATCTGCAGGGTCCTGGAGATCTCCGCGACGCTGACGCCGAGGGAGGCGGCCCGGTTGCGGTCGATGGCGATGCGGACCTCCGGCTTGTTCACCTCGTAGCTGACGCGGACGTTCTTCAGAAGGGGCTGTCCGGTGGCGTTGGTGAGTCCGCGCAGGCGGTTGGCGACACCGTCGGCGGTTGTGCTCAGCGCCTTGAGGTCCTGGTTCTGGAGCACCAGCTCGAAGGGCGAGCTGTTGAAGCTGGTCTCGATGGATTTCGGCAGGTTGGCGATGGCGAGTCCCCCTTCCACCTCCTGCATCAGGCGTGTGGCCAGTCCACCGGGGCCGTTGACGATATCCTGGACCGACCGGGTTCGCTCGGAGCGATCCGTGAAGGTGACGAAGACGATCCCGAAGCTGGCCTGGCCGGGGCCGCTGAATCCAGGGGCCACGATCGCCCCGTAGCTCCAGACCTCCGGCATCTTCCCGATGATCTCCTCGGCCTTGCGGAGCTGGCGGTCGGTGAACTCGCTGGTGGATCCGTTGGGGGTCAGCACGATGGCGAAGAGGCGTCCCTTGTCCTCCTGGGGCAGGAAGTCCTGCTCCAGACCCCGGTAGGCCGCGACGAGGAGGGCGACGGTGGCGATCGCAATTCCGACCATCACGGTCTTGTGTCCCAGCGCCCAATGGAGGCCCGCGAGGTAGTGTCGGGTGCTCCAGTTGAACAGACGTTCGAAGAAGAGGAAGACGGGGCCATGCTTTTGGTCAGACACCGGCCGGAGGATCCGCGAGGCCATGGCCGGGGAGAGGGTCAGGGCGACGAAGGCGGAGATGACGACCGAGCCGACGACGGTGACGGCGAACTCGATGAAGAGGCGTCCTGTGGCGCTTTTCTGGAACGCGAGCGGGGCGAAGACCGCGACGAGCGAGATCGTGATCGCGATGACGGCGAAGCTGATCTCCTCCATCGCCTTGAAGGCCGCCTTCATCGGCGACATGCCTTCCTCGATGTGGCGGTAGATGGCCTCGAGCACGACGATGGCGTCGTCGACCACGACTCCGATGCTCAGCACAAGGGCGAGCATGGTGAGGATGTTGACCGAGTAGCCGAGGACGTAGAGCAGGGCGAAGGTGCCGATGAGGGAGACCGGGATGGCGACCGCCGGGATGAGGGTGGAGCGGACGTCGCGCAGGAACATGAAGATGATGAGGACGACCAGGATGAAGGCCATGGCCAGGGTCTCCCAGACCTCGGTGATGGCCTTGGCGACGAAGGTGCTGGAGTCGAAGGCGACCCACATCTCGCAGCCCTCGGGCAGGCTGGGACGGAGGGCGTCGGCCTCGGCACGGATCTTCTGGGCGACGGCGACGGTGTTGGCCTTCGCCTGCTTCACGATGCCGAGGAAGATGCAGGGCTTCCCGCGCGCCCGGGCGACGGTCCGGTAGTCCTCGACGCCGTCTTCCGCCCGTCCGATGTCCCGCAGCCGGACCAGATTGGCGCCGTC
>CAZZKQ010000087.1:0-1998 GCA_964654875.1 uncultured Verrucomicrobiota bacterium
GGAGCACGGACGCCGCTCACGGTACCTGTTCACCGGGGATGTCGGAAGCGGGGGCGATCCCATCATCCGCGACCCCCAACCCGTTGAGAACGTCGACTTCCTCCAGATCGAGAGCACCTACGGCAACCGTCTCCACGAGGCACGGGGCACAGACCCCTGTTCGTTCCAGGATGTCACCGAGACGCTCCAGGAGGGTGGCAAGGTCATCATCCCGGCCTTCGCCGTCGGACGGACCCAGCAGATCGTGTACGCCCTCAAGCGCTGCATGGAGGGCGGCCGGATGGCTACCGCACCGGTCTTTGTCGACAGCCCCCTCGCGGTGAACGCCACGGAGGTCTTCCGTCTGCATCCGGAGTGTTTCAACGAAGCGACCTACGAGTTCCTGCTGCAGGAAGGCAGCCCGTTCGAGATGGCCAACCTGACCTACATCCGGAACCTCGAGCACTCCAAACAGCTGAATGAGAAGCCGGGGCCCATGATCATCGTGAGCGCCTCCGGCATGGCCGAGGCGGGTCGGATCCGCCATCACCTGCGCAATTCGGTCGGGGATCCCAAGAACCTGGTGCTCTTCGTCGGCTACTGCGCCGAACACACCCTCGGGGCGCAGCTCCTTGCCGGACGCAATCCGGTGAACATCTTCGGCGAGCCGGTGGAGGTCCGGGCCAAGGTGCGCTCGATGGACGCCCTGTCGGGCCATGCCGACCGCAACGAGCTGCTGACGCACCTCGACCATATCCAGGGATCGGTCCGCAAGGTGTTCGTGGTGCATGGCGAGGAGGACCAGTCCCTCGCCTTCGCCGAGGCCGTCCGCTCCCGTCGACCCCAGGCCGAGGTGACCGTTCCGACCCGGGGCCAGATCGAGGACGTGGGGTGAGGGGGTGCGTAGGGAAGTCCTCCGCTCCAGACACGTTTTCAGATTCCCTCCGCCCCGGCCCCCGCTAGCCTGCCGGCCCACAGATGAAGCAGAAAGCCTACGCCGCCGCGGGGGTCGACATCGATCTCGGCAACCGGGTCAAAAGCACCCTCCCCCAACTCCTCGCCTCCACCCATCGTCCGGAGGTGATGGGCAAGGTCGGCGGTTTCGGAGGCCTGTTCGCCCTCGACACCCGGAAGTACCGCCAGCCTGTCCTTGTCTCGTCCGTCGACGGTGTCGGCACCAAGCTCAAGCTCGCCTTCGCCCTCGATCGCCACGACACGATCGGCGAGGACCTCGTGAACCACTGCGTCAACGACATCGCGGTCCTGGGAGCCGAGCCGCTGTTCTTCCTGGACTACCTCGGTACCGGAACGCTCAAGCCGCATGTGTTCACCGAGATCATCCGGGGATTCGCACGGGGCTGCGCTGCCAACAACTGCTCGCTGGTCGGTGGCGAGACCGCCCAGATGCCGGGATTCTACCAGGCGGGGGAATACGACGTCAGCGGCACCATCGTGGGGGTGGTGGAGAAGTCGAAGATGCTGAACGGGCAGAAGTCCGTGAAGCGGGGTGACGCCGTGATCGGCATCGCCTCGAGCGGTCTCCACACCAACGGGTACTCCCTGGCCCGCAAGATCTTCTTCGAGACGATGGGCCTGAAGCCCAAGAGCAAGGTGGCGGCGCTGGGCAACACCATCGGCGACGAGATGCTCAAGGTCCACCTGTCGTACGGACCCCTCGTCCAGTCCCTGCTCAAACGCTTCAATGCCCGGGCCACCACGATCCGGGCCATCGCCCATATCACGGGCGGCGGATTCGTCGACAACATCCCGCGGACGCTCCCGTCGTCGTGCGACGTGGTGATCCGGAAGGGCTCCTGGGACATGCTGCCGATCTTCCAGCTGATCCGCGACAAGGGTCAGGTCGACGAAGCCGAGCTGTACCAGGTGTTCAACATGGGCATTGGCATGACGCTGACCGTTGCGCCCGAGTCGGTGGACGCCGTCCTCGCTGCCATCGCCAAGGCGAAGCACCAGGCCTGGCTGATCGGTGAGGTCGTGAAGGGCACCGGCGAGTGCCGG
>CAZZKQ010000087.1:2098-9796 GCA_964654875.1 uncultured Verrucomicrobiota bacterium
GGGGTCTGGCCATCCGGAGTCTGATGGGCCTGGGGATCGAAGGGATCGCCCGGACGCGCCTCGTAGACCGAGAGACCGATGCGACGGGCGGCGTCGAGACACGCGCCACGGAACTGCCCCAGCTGTTCCACGACGGCCGGGATGCCACTGCGGGTGCCCGCCTGATAGAGGGCATGGATGTGGTCGAGGGTGTGGACGATCACCTGGAGGTGCTCCGTGTGCCCGCGACGCATCTTGTCGATCTCGAGCTTGAGCGCCGCCTTCTCCTGGTCGTTGGTGCGGGAGAGGAACTCCGAGAACGCCTTCGTCTCCGCCGAGACCTTCTCCGCGGCGGCGGTCGAGGTCGCCGCGGTCCGGGTCACGCTGTCCTGGATCCCCTGCCATTGTCCGGTCGCCTGTCGGATCTGCTCGGCGACCTCCGACACGGCCGACAGCTGCTGGGCGGCGGCCGCGAGATTCGCCTGCTCCCAGAGTTTCACCGCTGCCGAGTGTTCCCGCAGGAACGGGATGAGTCCGATCCAGCAGCCGATGATCATGCAGGGGGCTGCGGCCATGATCTCCCAGCGGCTCAGGGGCCAGGTCGCGGTGAGGATGATGAACCCGGCCATGCCCACCAACAGCAGGTCGGCGAGGACAAACGGCCATTGGGTCATCCGGGGGACTTCCTTCTCAGGCATGCCCGTCAGCCTATCGGGAAGCCCGCACCAACGGAAGCTCCCGGCGGTGGGGATGTCAGCGGGCGACGGTGGTGCGTTCCTGGATCCACTTCAGATCCCGGCTGTTGGGGACCGAGAGGTTGTGGTCGATGCGCTGTCCGAGGGTGGCCTTGCGGAAGGTCCGGGCATCGAGCCACCGATGGGGTTCGGAATGGCCATCGGCGAAGCCCACCACCCCGCCGGAGTTGTGGTGCACCGCCGGCAGATGGAAGAACTGGTCGCTGGAGTTGCCCGGCATCAGGACGATGAAGGCCGGCGTGCAGAGGCTCTGGGGTGAAAGGTCCTGGGTCAGGAACAGATTGGCGGGGGCACCGAGGTCCGAGGACTTCCTGAAGATCCTGTAGCGCGAGGACAGCCGGTTCTGCATGTCGGCATTGGGACCCATGTACAGGTTCATCGAATAGCTTCGGACCTGGGGGATGGGCCGGCCTCGGGACAGCATGAAGGTCGACGTCGATCTGTCCCCGGGACACTTGTAGGTCTCCTTCGACTTGATGTAGGCGCCGAACGCCGCATAGCGGGGGTCGATCAGGTAGGCGATGTTCGTGAACGCGGCGGAGAAGTTGTGATACCCGCCCATCACCCAGAGGCGGGGGCCTCCGACGGTGGAGGAGTCGACCTCGCCATTCGGCACGAGGGTGTCCGCGGAATCCCCGGCATAGAGGATGCCGGCCAACCCGAGCTGGCGCTGGTTGTTCAGGCAGGCGACGCGCTGGGCCTGTCCCTTGGCCCGGGAAAGAGCCGGCAACAGCATCCCGGCCAGGATCGCAATGATGGCGATCACCACGAGCAGCTCGATGAGCGTGAACCCAAACCGGCGAACCAGTCCGGTCGGGCTCTGCAAGACGCTATCCAGGGTCTGATGCGGGATCTTCACGTGATGGGACGTCGCCTCGATCGCTCCGGTGCCGGGTCTTTCGGGCCATTTGATCTCGACCCGCACAGTCCGCTTCCGGTTACCCGACACAACCGTAAATCTCCAGGGCCAGAATATACGTGTACGTACTTTCAGGGTTCGTTAGTCTTTCCTACATGACGCCGTTTGACGTCTCGATCCGATTCTTCCTCCAGCTGGCGATCGTTCTGGCGGCGTGCCGTGTGGTGGGGCGCGTGGCGCGGCTGCTGGGACAGCCGCAGGTGGTGGCGGAGATGCTGACCGGGGTTCTGCTGGGCCCATCGGTCCTGGGCCTGTTCGAGACGACCCGTCCCTTCCAGCAATGGTTGTTTCCTCCTGAGTCGAAGGTGGTCTTCCTGTCGGTATCCCAAGTGGGTCTGGCCCTCTACATGTTCCTGGTCGGGGTCGAGTTCCGATCCGATCTCTTCGTGGGCCGGGCCAAGGCGGCGGCACTGGTCTCGGGGGCGGGGATGGTGGTTCCGTTCCTCCTCGGGGCCGGCCTCGCGACACTGCTGGTCCCCTTGAAGGGGCTGTTCTTCACCCCGGCGGTCCAACCCTGGGAGGCGATGCTGTTCCTGGGGGCCTCGATGTGCATCACCGCATTCCCGATGCTGGCGAGGATCATCGTCGAGCGGGGTCTGACCGGGACGGCCCTCGGGGCGCTGGCCCTGGCGGCCGGTGCGCTCGATGACGCGGCGGCATGGTGCATCCTCGCCGTGGTCCTGGCGAGCTTCCAGGACAACCCCTGGATCGCGATCCGGGCCATCGGTGGGGGCATCCTATACGCGACGACCGTGCTGACCCTGGGGCGTCGACTCCTCCGCGGACTCGGATCCTCGGTCCATCCCGATGGAACCCTGCCGTCACCGGTGCTCGCCGGGGTGCTGATGCTGGTGATGCTGGGGTCGTGGTTCACCGACGCGATCGGGATCTACGCGGTGTTCGGGGCCTTCATCCTCGGCTGCGCGATCCCCCGCGGACGTCTCGCGGAGGCGCTGACCCGGCAGGTCGAGCCGTTCGTCACGGTGTTCCTGCTGCCGACCTTCTTCACCTACTCGGGTCTCAACACCCGGCTCGATCTCGTCAACACCCCGCAGCTCTGGCTGGTCGCCCTGGTGGCGCTTCTGGCGGCCTGCCTCGGCAAGCTCGTCGCCTGCTGGGCAGCGGCCCGGCTGAACGGCGAGGACAATCCGACGGCGCTCGCGGTGGGAACCCTGATGAATGCCCGAGGCTTGATGGAGTTGATCATCCTGAACATCGGCCTGGAGCGACGCCTGATCACCCCCCAGCTGTTCTCCATCATGGTGATCATGGCGGTGGTGACGACACTCATGGCCACACCGCTGTTCGAGTGGGTCTATCGGGGGAAGTCGAGAGCTGCGGGCTGAAGGTCTCGCTCTCGCACCGCACCTTACTTGCGCCCCTTGAGGAAATAGGTCCGGACCTCGCCGACCCCCTTCACCTGGGTGATCCCCCGCTCCTCGAGATCGAACTCGGTCTTGAGCGCCTCGAAGGTGCTCTCGGAGACATGGACCAGGCCGGGGACGCCCGACGACTCCATCCGGCTCGCCAGGTTCACGGTGTCGCCCCAGAGGTCGTAGGTGAACTTCCGCTTGCCGATGACGCCTGCGACGATCGGGCCGGTGTTGATGCCGATGCGCACGCGGAGGTGGGTGCCCTTCTCGGCATTGAGTGACGCGAGGGTCTGGATCATCTCCAGCGCGATGTCCGCCACGGCCTGGGCATGGTCGGCACGGTGGAGCGGGATCCCACCTGCCAGCATGTAGCTGTCGCCGATCGTCTTGATCTTCTCCAGCTGGTGTTTCTCCACCAGGAGGTCGAACGCCGTGAAGATTCCGTTGAGGAGCGAGACGAGGTCGGCCGGCGACGTGCGACGCGCCAGTTCCGTGAACCCGACGAGGTCGGCAAACAGCACGGTGACCATGGCGTGGCCGTTGGCGATGGTCTGCTCGCCCTGCTTGAGACGGTCGGCGACGGCCTTGGGCAGGATGTTGAGCAGGAGGTTCTCCGATTTGTCCTTCTCGATCTGCAACAGCTCCTTCTCCCTCTGCAGCTGCTGGAGGCGCAGCCGGTCGAGGTCGCGGAGGCGTTTCTTCTCGATCGACGAGGTCACCCGCGCACGAAGCAGGGTGGGACTGAACGGCTTCGGCAGGAAGTCCTCGGCGCCCAGCTCGATGCATTGGACCGCGTTCTCCACCTGCTCGGCCCCCGAGACCACGATGACCGGCAGGCCGGAGAGCTCCGGTTTGTCCTTCATCGCATTCAGCACCTCCATGCCCGTCATCTCGGGCATCTCCATGTCGAGGAGCATCAGGTCGAAGGGCCTGGCCAGGGCCAGTTCAAGGGCCTGTCGACCATTGGCGGCCTCGGTGATGTTGCGGAAGCCCAGCCCATTGAGGGCCCGGATCAGCGCGAGGCGCATCATCCGGCTGTCGTCGACCACCAGGACGGACGCCTCCTGGAGGGACGCGGCGTTGAGCGGCGTTCCGGGATCGAGGGAGACCTGGGAGACCGGTGCGGTCGGTGGCAAGGGTGGATTCAAGGTGCGGGAGCGGTGGGGTGGGTGGGTCCCGGGATCCGGGGCGTCTCGGGTGGGCGCGGGTTCAGGGGGATGATCCGGGAGGCCCGGGCCAGCAGATCCTCATCCCGGAACGGCTTCGTCAGATAGTCCCGGACACCCAGTCGGGCGAGCGGGGCCAGGGTCGCCAGACCCGCCTCGGCCGTGAGCATCATCACCGGGGTGCGGCGCAACTCCTGGATCTCCCGCATCCGATGCAGCATCCCGAGCCCGTCGAGGATCGGCATGTTGTAGTCCAGGATGATCAGGTGGGGGCGCGTCTCTGCAGCGCGGACCAATCCCTCCTCGCCGTCGGCAGCCTCGAACCACTCGCAGAGATACGGGCGGAACAGCCGGGCCAGCAGGAGCCGGGTCGTGCGGCTGTCATCCACGCTGAGGATCTTCGGGATCATGTGGGGTGTTCGGTGACGAGGATGTCGAGCGTGAGCGGATGGTCCCAGAACCGCCAGTGGCTCCGGACCTGTCCCGGAGGGGGGTCGGGAGGCGTCTCCAGACGCTGCACCGCCGGGGTCTGCAGGGTGAAGCCGAGACCGTGGGAGGCGAGTCCCGAGGCGATGCGACCCGCGACCAGATTGGTGAACTCCCCGGTCAGATCGGCCGGGTCGCCGATGCCGGGTCCAAACAGGTGGTCGGCCGCACGGCAGGCGAGGGTTTCAGGCAGCGCGATCCGGACCCAGCCCGATCGCTGCTCGGACAGCAGCGATACCTGTCCGACCAGCCAGACCGTGACCTCGGCGAGCTCGGACTCCTCGGGCGCCACCGTCTCGGTGGCGTCCAGCGCGAGGAACCCCGACAGGACCTCATCGAGGGCCCGGCGTCCGATCCTGTCCAGATGCTGGGGGTCCAGGGGGTCGCTCATGGGGTGAGGGGTTCGGCCAGGGCCTGGAGAAGGACCTTGGGCAGTGCCTGGAGGTTCACGACCCGCTCGACGGCCCCCATCTTGATGGCGGCCTGGGGCATCCCGAAGACGACGCAGCTCTCTTCGTCCTGGGCGAGGGTCCGGGCTCCCGCCTCGCGCATCGCGAGGAGGCCCCGGGCCCCGTCGGATCCCATGCCAGTCATCAGGAGTCCCACGGCATTCCTGCCGGCGTGCTCGGCCCCACTGCGGAACAGCACGTCGACGGCGGGCCGGCAGTGGTGGATCGGGGGGGATTGGGTCAGGCGGGTCCGATAGCCCCGGGGCGAGGGAACCAGCGCAAGGTGGTGGTTGCCCGGGGCGATCAGGCACAGGCCGTTGCGGAGCTCCTCGCCGTCGGCGGCCTCACGGACCTCGAACGCACAGAGTTTGGCGAGGTTGTCCGCCATGATCCGGGAGAACTGCGCGGGGATGTGCTGGACCACCGCGATGGGTGGCAGGCCGGAGGGAAGACGGGGGAGCAGATATCGCAGGGCCTCCACGCCACCGGTGGAGGCCCCGATCAGGACGATCCGCCTGGGGGCGATCGGGGACGACGGCAGGGGCTCACGGGGTGGGGAGACCGTGGACCCGGCAGGGCGGGCGAGGCTTGCGATCCGACGCGAGCGCGCGACCGCCTTCACATGGAAGGCCAGCTGATAGGCCAGTTCCCCCAGGGTCTGGCTTCCATTGGGTTTGCCCAGGACATCAACGGCCCCCGCCTCGAGGGCCTCCATGGCCTTGGCAGACCCCTGCGGGGTGAGCGAGCTGACCACGAGCACCGGGAGCGGATGGTGCTGCTGGAGGATCCGAAGGAAAGTCAGGCCATCCATCCGCGGCATCTCGAGATCCAGCGTGATCATGTCGGGCGACAGCTGGAGGATCTTCTCCCGGGCCACATAGGCGTCGGGCGCCACGCCGACCACCTCGATCTCCGGATCGCCCGACAACGCCTGCGTGATCGCCTGTCGGGCCAGCGCGGAATCGTCCACCACCAGCACTCGGATGGGGCGTGGGGAGGTCATGGGCGTCGGTAGATGCCGTGTCGGATGGACTCCAGGTCGTGCGGGATCCCGAGAAGGCTCTCCGAGTGGCCGACAAAGAGGTACCCTCCGGGCGCCAGATGGCGAGAGAGATGTCGGACCACCTCGACGCGGGAGTCGGCGTCGAAATAGATCATCACGTTCCTGCAGAAGATGACGTGCTGTTCCCGGGACACCGGGTAGTCGGGCTGGAAGAGGTTGATGCGATGGAACCGGACCTTCTGGCGGAGGTCCCGCTTGACCCGGATCCTGCCGGCCTGGCTGTCGATGCCCTGCTGGAAATACCGCTTGAGGAGATCGGCCGGGATCTGGGCGCTGGCCTCGGCCGAATAGATCGCCGCCTCCGCCCGATGCAGGGCGCGTCGTGAGATGTCCGAGGCCTCCAGCTCCCACTGGAGCCCGGGGTGCTGGCGGAGGTGCTCGGAGACGATGATCCCCATCGAATAGGGCTCCTCCCCGGTGGAACAGGCAGCCGACCAGAGCCGGAGGGGGAGGCCGCGCTGCGGGAGCTTCCGGGCGAATTCGGGCAGGACGCGGTCCCTCAGGAACTCGAAGTGGTCCCCCTCCCGGAAGAAGAAGGTGTGGTTGGTGGAGACGAAGTCGACCAAGTGTTCGATCTCCTCCGGATCCCGGTTCGACCGCAGGAGGTCGCAGTAGTCGTCGAAGGAGGCCAGGCCCAGTTCGCCGAGCCGACGCCTCAGCCGGTTGGCCAGCATCGGCTGCTTCTCGTGTCCGACCCGGATCCGACTGTGGCGATAGACCAGGTCGGAGAGGGTCCGATAGGCCGCATCGGACAGGGAGACTGGCGAGAAGGCGTCCATGGGGGCCCCGTCGAGACGGGCCGGAGACTCAGAAATCCCTGAAGTTTCTGTCCTCGGCATCACCGGCGTGTCCGTCCCCAGGCATGGGGATGGCCTTGCGTCCGGAGGCCGGCAGGGTCCGGGGGGGCGTGGTCGGCGTGGTCGGGGGCTTCTTGCCGGAGCCCGGTGGAAGGGGGGACTCCACGACGACGCGACGGGAGGATTTTGCCGATGGCTTCGCCTCCGGGCGGGTGCGACCGGCCTCGCCGGCTCCGCCGATGAGATGCTGGAGACGGTCGACGATCTCGCGGAGCGCCCCGGCCTGGGTGTGGAGTTCCTCGGCGGCGCTGGCGCTCTCCTCGGCGCTGGCCGAGTTGCCCTGGGTGACCTTGTCGACCTCCGCGATGCCCTGGTGGATCTGCTGGATCCCCTGGGACTGCTCCTTGGCGGAATTGGCGATGTCCCCGACGAGGGCGTCGGTCGCCGAGACCTTGTCGGTGATCTGCCGGAGGTTCTCGCCCACCCGCGTGGAGCACTTGGACCCGTTCCGGCTGCTTGCGATGGCCGCCTCGATCTTCTCGGCGGTCTCGCGGGCGGCGGCGGCGCTGCGTTGGGCGAGGGAGCGGACCTCGTCGGCGACGACCGCGAATCCGGCGCCGGCCTCGCCCGCCCTGGCGGCCTCCACGGCGGCGTTCAGGGCGAGGATGTTGGTCTGGAAGGCGATCTCGTCGATGTTCTTCACGATCTTCG
>CAZZKQ010000088.1:0-9770 GCA_964654875.1 uncultured Verrucomicrobiota bacterium
TCCGCTATCTGGTCCTGGCCTACGGGATGCCCTACGCGATCCTGGATGATCCTCGACTGTCGGCCCATGTGCCCAAGGAAGCCCATGCCCTGCAGCGGCAGTCCGGCGCCTCGGTCGAGAGCGATCTGATGCTGATGCCGTCGGATCCCGACACCTTTGTGGGGCCGGCCGGCAACCCGTTCCACAGCCAGACCAATCCGGCCGCCCTGCATCCCGGGAATGGGGTTTTTCTGGTGTCACGCCTGGATGGGCCGACGCCGCGTCACGCGGAGGAGCTGGTGAGCAAGGTGGCTCGTGCGGAGCGGGACGGGTTGTGGGGGCGGGCCTATTTCGATGAGCGGTCTATCGGAGGGGGGTCGTACAAGCGGGGGGATGACTGGATCAAGGGCGCGGCCCGCATCGTGGAGGGACTCGGCTACACGACCTACATCGACCATGCCCCGGACACGATCCCGGTGGGATTCCCGTTCAGCGAGATCGCGATCTATGCCGGGTGGTATGCGGGGGGGACGACGGGTCCGTTCACCCTGCCTGCGATCGAGTTCGCGCCCGGGGCGATTGCCTACCACCTGCATTCCTTCTCTGCGGCGGATCCGCGGAGCCCCACGCAGAACTGGGTCGGACCGCTGGTGGCGCTCGGGGCGACGGTGACGATGGGGTGTGTCGACGAGCCCTATCTGGAGATGACCCCGGATGTGGAACGGTTCTTCGCCCGGTTGGCCGAGGGGTGCAACATCGCGGAAGCCTTCGCGTTCTCCCTTCCGGTGATGTCGTGGCAGTCGATCCTGGTGGGCGATCCGTTGTATCGACCGTTCCGCCCCACCCCACGGGAACGCGCCGCGGCCCTCCTCGGGGCGCAGACCAACGCTCTGATCCTGCCCTACGCGCTGGTCCAGGATCTCAACCTGAAGCTGGCCCGCGGCGGATCGGTCGAGGATGCGATCTGGAGTCTGGAGCGGCACCCCGGGATCCGGACGTCCACCGTCCTCGCGGAGTCTCTGGCGACCCTGTACTCGAGGACAGGGGAGTCCAGCCGTGCGATCGACTGGATGGAACAGGCTCTCCGGGTCGGTGGGACCCCCCAGCAGCGGATCCGACTGTTCCTCGACATGGCGACGCTGCAGGAGAAGCAGCGGCTGCGACGGGATGCCTTTGCGACCCGGGATCGATTCCTGAAGGAATTCCCGAAGCATCCGCTGGTCCTGGACCTCCTTGAAACCATGCGCCGCGATGCCGAGGCCCTCGGGATGGATCAGGAGATCCCCCGCCTCGATCGGGAGATCGAGCGGCTCAAGCCGCCTGCCCCCAAGGCGGCTTCCGGTCGGTGAGGGGGCTTCGGCGGACGGGTTCGATCCCCGGCAGCAATTTTTCGGCGGCTCCTCATGGAAAACCGTTGCGCCTTTGGCATGGGAGTCGGGACGCTTCTCCGGATGCGGTCGACTCAACAACGATCTCTCCATCCTGCCGCCTACACCCCGAGAACCAGCCAACACCCATGAAGAAGACTTGGAACCTCCTCCTCACAGCCGTGGCGTTCCTTTGGACCACCTCGGCCATCCGGGCCGACGATCCCTTCCAGATCAAAATTGATTCCCCAGAGTGGTCGATGGCCAACAACGCAGGTGCGATCACCAACAATGGCGTCGAAATCACGGGAATTCCCGAGGTGGGATCGATCAAGCTGCTGAGGAATGTCGTCGTCCGTAGCGATGACCTGATCGAGGCCGGCCTGGGGGACGCCAAGTTTCCCACGGGGTCCTTCTGGATCAATGGATTCCCGATGTGGGTGAGCAGTGCCCGGATCGTGAAGAGCGAGAAGAAGGTCCATCTGGAGGTGGGTATTGGTCTCCCCGAGTACATCAAGAACGTCAACGGCGAGGAGCTGCGGGCTTCGGGGCGGGTCAGTGTCGACCAGTCGCGGTGGTATTTCGACGGGTTCCAGTTCGTCGTTCCCATGGACGTCTACCTCAAGAGCCTCGTCATCAAAAACTTCACGTTCGCCTATGATCAGGCCCAAGGCCTCTATTCCGGAGGGGCCAACATCGGCTTCGGGGCCAAGGAAAAGTTCGACTACTGCCCGGACTTCGAGATCGGGCCTCCGGCCTACGGCGGCTCCATCGAGCTGCGCAACGGTCAGCTCAACCGGCTCGTGATCGCCGCCGACGACATGCGATACCCCCTCGGGGCGAGTCTCTCGTACCTCGATTCCGTCAGTGCCGGGGTCTATGACCTGGTGACCCCGGGGGCGGACTGGTACGTGAGCGGGGCGTTCAAGGTCAACTGTGGCTGCCCGATCGATCTCCGCGTGAAGTTCTATCCGCTCACCCTCACCGGGGATGCGCGGTTCTATGGCAGCGGCTACCTCCAGATGAACGCGGCGGCGTCGTTCTTCAAGGTCCCGGTCGCCAATGCGACGATGACCTACCATCCGCCCTACCAGATCGATGCCGCGCTGTATGTGAACCTCCTGGACATCCTGCTGGCCGACGCGTCGATCCACTTCAACGGGGGCGGCGTCTCCGGCGATGCCCACGGAAAGCTGCAGATTCCCGGGTACATCCCGGTCGTGGGGGGCTACCAGTTCGCCTCGGTCGGGGTCGGCTTCGATGTCCGACGCGACTACTACGCGTTCCGTGGGAGCGTCGACGTCCAGATCACCCCGGAGATCCCGAGCTGGTGCACCCCGGAGTGGTGTCCAGGCACGGTGTGGGCGGGCTGCTGGGTGTGTGACTGCGGTTGGGATGGCTGCGGTTGGTGCAACAACTACGTGACCCTGCCGTGCGTCCCGCCGATCTGCACCCCGGCGATCCCGGCCGCCCAGCTGCACGTGGCCTTCCGACTCGAGAACGGCGACTTCTACTTCAACGCCCCGGGGACCGCCTCGGACGTCGCCCCGTGGGAGACCCACTACCAGGGACGTCGCGTGGATCCCGAGACCGGGCTCCGGGTGATCTTCTTCGACAACTGGGACGAGATCGGCAAGGCCAGCACCGACGTGCCGAAGCCCTCGGGAGTCGCCCTGCAGGGGGACCGCCCCCGGGTGCGCCCCATGGGTGCCACCGAGGTCGGCCAGCCCTTCACCACGTTCCGGATCACTGGCGCCGGGCCTGAGATCATGTTCCGACTCGCCTACCAGAACCCCAACGCTCCGACCCCGATCTTCGAGATCAAGACCCCCTCGGGTCAGGTCATCCGCTCCGGCGAAGGACCGCTCCCGACCGGCTACAAGGCGGTCCATGGCTTCAGTGCCGCCAACCCGGTCGGTCGGGACGCGACGGTCACCCTCGTGAACGCGGAGTCCGGCGACTATGTCGTCACCGTCGTCAATCCCGAGAAGCTCGGGAACTACTCCGTGCAGGCCCTCATCGAGAACGAGAAGCCGGCGCTCCAGGACGTCCAGCTCGAGGAGACTCCGACGTCGGGCCTCTACAAGGTGACCTGGGTCAACAACGACCCCGAGGATGCGGTGCTTGTGAAGCTCTTCCTGAACAAGGATCGGGATGGCATCGATGGGACGCAGGTGGGAGTGGTGTCTGCCGTGCCCGGTATGAACACCTTCCTCATCGACACCACCCAGGTGAAGGCCCGACCGGGTGCCTACCACGTCCACCTGACGGCGGATGACGGCCGCAATGAGTTTGTCCAAGTCTACACCAGCAAGACCCTGCAGGTGAATGATCCGAATGCACCGCGGCCGGTCGCTGGCGTCGCCGTTCGCGCGCGCGCGGCGGGCTTCGAGGTCCAGTGGAAACCGAGCCCGAGCCCTTCTGTGGAGACGTATGCGATCCTCTACACCAAGGAGACGGATGAGGGACATTACGAGGGCGTCCATTCGGTGCTCGCGTCCGAGACGGGTGCGATCATCGACGGTCTCATCCCGGGCCAGCCCTATCTCGTGACGGTGGTGGCCCATGACAAAAAGGGACTCGTCTCGGAGGGCTCCGAGGTCCTGCGGGTGGTGCCGACGCCTGGCATCGGTCGGACGCCTCCGAGGATCGTCTCGAAACCGGACATCGACGTCTCTGCGGGACACCGCTGGATGTACCTGCCTCAGGCCTTCGACGGCGATGAGGTGCAGTATGGTTCGATCTCTCCCGAGGACGGTAAGGCGACCCGCCCGGGCGGCCGCCTGGTGTGGAAGTTGATCCAGGCCCCTGCCGGGATGACGATCCACGAGAGCGGGCTCCTTCAGTGGGTACCCGCGAAGGATCAGGTGGGCAGCCACGAGGTCATCCTCGAGGCCCGGGAGCGTACAGACGCGAGTGTCCCGAAGGAACTCGCCAGCCGTCTGTTCGACCGCCAGACCTTCACGGTCGAGGTCCTGCGGGAGCACAACGTCTCCGCGCTGAATCAGACCGCCCATGCGACGTTCGTCCATCCACCCGCCCTGACCGCGGTGGCAGGTGAGAAGTATGTCTGTCCGCTGGACCTGCTCTCGACCGGTCAGCATCAGATCACCCTCCTGGATGCGCCGGTGGGCATGGTCATCAAGGGCGACGTGCTGGAGTGGACGCCCCCTCTCGACGCCCGGGGTGATCGTGTGCACCTCAAGGTCCGGTTCGCCGAGGGCTTCGAGATCGAGCAGCAGTTCTACATCGATGTCCTCCGTCGCGACAACGTCATCGCCGCTCCTGCCGAGCTGATGGGTGTCCGCAGCGTTCCGACCGGCGTCGAGCTCAAGTGGCGTGTCAACAGTGCCCGTCCGATCACCTGGCCCAAGGGCTACCAGCTCCAGCGCTGTGATCTCAATCTGGGTGGGGCCTGGGTCAATGTGGGGGCGCCCTACATCAACAAGCCGAACGTCCCCAACGCCACCCACACGGTGCCGAGCTACTCGACGATCGACACCCTCCCGGGCAACCAGTCGGTGTTCTATCGGCTGGTTGTGACCGAGTGACCGGTGCTTCGCGAGGACGGTGGGGCGGGATGCGCCCCGCCGTCCGGCCCGGCGCCCAAGGGTGTTCTGAAGACCATGTTCCTGGATGCCGGAAACACCGCAGGGTCACGGGCCTCCGTGTCCTTGATGTCGTTCCCACCTCGGCCCGGCGGCCCCGGTCGGCTGCCTTTGACGGCACATCCAGGGAACAGGGCTTTCCTGTCGGTCACCCTCCTCGTGGGGTCTCTTCTGGGTTGGGCCCAAGTGGGTTCCCTTGCAGCCACGGCGGAGGTTGGGTTTGAGCGCCTGCCTCCTGACCGTACCGGAATCACGTTCACCAACCTCATCTCGGTCGAGCGATCCTCCACCAACCAGATCCTCCTCAACGGGTCCGGCATCGCGGCGGCGGACATCGATGGTGACGGCTGGTGCGATGTCGTCGTCGGCAGCGTCGGCGGTGGAGCCCGGGTCTACCGGAACCTGAAGGAGTGGCGGTTCGAGGACGTCACCGATCGCATGGGTCTCCAGCCCGGTCCCTGGCCCACGACCGCGGTGGCCCTGGCGGACCTCAACGGGGATCGGAGGCCGGATCTGCTGCTCAACACCCTCGGTGCCGGCACCCGCTACTTCACCAATGCGCTGGGTCGGACCTGGAAGGAGCTGCCCCAGGGTGGAGGCATGGCCAACCCGACCGGTGCGGCCTCCCTGGCGCTGGCCGATGTGGATGGCGATGGGGATCTCGATGTCTATGTGGTGAACTACCGTCGCTGGACCCTCCGCGACTATCCGGCGCTGGGGCCCAAGGATCCACCCCTGCGGACCCATCCCGAGGCCGGTTCCCAGATGCAGTTCATCATGGAGGACCGTGGGCGGGTCCAGGAACTGGGCGAGGCCGACACGCTGTTTCTCAACGATGGCCACGGTGGATTTCGTCCGGCGCCGCCGGAGCACTTCCGGGATCCCGCGGGCCGTCCGTTGTCGGCCCTCCTGGACTGGGGCCTGTCCGCGATGTTCCGGGACCTGAATGGCGATGGAGCCCCCGACCTGTATGTCTGCAACGACTTCGGATCGCCCGATCGGCTGTGGTGGAATGACGGGAAGGGACACTTCACCTCGGGTGCCGAGACTGCCCTGCCATCCACCAGTCAGCTTTCGATGGGGGTCGATGTCGCCGACCTCAACCGCGATGGACTCATGGATTTCGTCGTGGTCGACATGCTCGACGAGAGCCGCTGGGAGCGATTGATCCGAGGTGGGGCCAAGGACGTTGGCCGTCCCGGGATCCTCGGTGGCCGTCCCCAGTACCCGAGGAACACGGTCTACCTCGGGACCCATCCCGGACGGTTCCTGGAAATCGCCTCCTACAGCGGGCTGGAGGCGACGGATTGGTCGTGGTGCCCGGTGTTCCTCGACGTGGACCTCGACGGCTACGAGGACCTTCTGGTCACGACCGGCCATGAGCGGGACTCCCAGAACCGGGACTTCGTCCGGGAGAAGTCCCAGGCGCTCCGGGGCGTTCCCAAGTCCGATCTCAACGCGACGATGCAGGAGCTCGAGCGGCGCAGCCCGCGTCTGCCCCTGCCGAAGCGGCTCTACCGCAATCGGGGTGACCTTACGTTCGAGTCCTATGGGGAACGCTGGGGCTTCGGGGATGTCGGCATCTCCCAAGGATTATGCCTCGCGGACCTCGACAACGACGGGGATCTCGACGCCTTGGTGACCCATCTCGGGGAAGGGGTGGGACTGTACCGCAACCGCGCGACCGCGCCCCGTGTCCAGGTGCGTCTCCGGGGACTCGGCGGCAATCCCGATGGCATTGGGGCGTTGATCCAGGTCCGTGGAGGACCGGTGTTCCAGTCACAGGAAGTGGTTGCGGGAGGACGCTACCTCTCGAGTGACCAGCCGGTCAGGACCTTTGCCGCGGGTGGATCCGGATCGATGTCGGTCGAGGTGCGATGGCGCAGCGGGGCGGTGAGCCGTGTGGCGGACGTCAAACCCGGCGATCGGGTGGAGGTGGTCGAAGTCCCGCGGAAGGAGTCGACGGGTTCCCTTTCGCCATGGGCTCCGGAGCCTCCCCGATGTCCGGTTCGCTTTGAGGATCAGTCCGCCCAGCTCGGTCTCCGCCATAGCCAGCCTGTGGACGACGAATTTGCCCTGCAGCCCACGCGTCCGGTCCGCGGCATGGCCCTGGGGCCTGGGATCGCGGTGGTCGATGTCAACCGGGATGGATCTCCCGAGATTGTGGTGGGGGCTTCCCGGGGCGGGCGTCCTGCGCTGCTGAAGCGGTCCGCCGAGGGGAAGTTCCAGCCCTGGCAGGAATTGTTGCCAGCGCGGCTGGCCGAGAGCTCACAGACCTCGGTCCTCCCAGTGCCCGTGGCGTCCGTCGATGGGCTGGGTGTCTCGGTGGTGATCGGGTCCGGACTCGAGGAGCCCTCCGGATCCCCACAACGCACCCGGGTGACCCAGATTGGGGCGGCCGTCCGGCCTGGACTGGCGTGGAATGGCAGCAAGGGCGGTATTGGGGCGATGGCGTTGGCGGATCTCGATCGGGACGGAACGCTCGAAGGATTCCTTGGGGGACGGCCGATCTCGGGTCGGTTCCCGGAATCCACCCCCAGCCAGATCTGGACCTTCGCCTCGTCGGGATGGCAAATCGACGAGCCCAACACGAAGGCCCTGTCCGCCCTGGGCTGCGTTCAGAACGCCTGCTGGGTGGATGTCGATGACGACGGCTGGCTGGATCTGGTGGTGGTGGAGTGGTGGGGCGGCATCCGGCTCTTCCTCAATGTGAAGGGAAAGCTCACGGAGGAGACTTTTCGGTGGGGCTTGTCCGAGATGTCGGGGCTCTGGAACAGCGTCGTGCCGGTGGATATCGACGCCGACGGGCGTCTGGATCTGGTCGTGGGTGGCCCTGGCCTGAACACCGACTACCGATCGACGCTCCCGGTCCGGCTGCAGGCCTTCGATCCGGACCAGGACGGCGTGCTCGAGTTGATGGAGTTGGGATGGGAGGAGGCCCGCAAGCAATGGGTGCCGCTCCGCAGCCTGGAATATCTCGGGGAAGCATTCCCCGGCATGGCGGCCCGCAGTGGTGGCCACCGGGCGTTCGCCGAGGGGGCGTGGAAGGCCGTGCTCGATGAGTCGGGTCCCATCGTGTGGTCGCGCGAGGTGCGTCGGATCGACTCCGTCCTGCTGATGAATCGCGGGGGCCGGTTCGAGTCCGGTCCGTTGCCGGCCCGCGTTCAGTTTGCGCCGACGTGGGGCCTGGCGGTCGCGGACTGGGATGCGGACGGCTGGGAGGATCTGGGTTTGGTCCAGAACCAGGCCCAGCTCCGCTCGGACCTCCCCCCAGCGATCAACGGGGAAGGATTGATCCTCATGAACGACCGGCGGGGTGGCCTCGCGGTGTTCGATGGAACCCAATCCGGCTTCGCGGTGCCGGGTGAAGGGCGCGGTCTTGCGGTCGGGGATGTCGATGGGGATGGCCGTCCGGACCTGGTGGTGGGCCAGAACGACGGACCGGCGGGGCTGTTCCTCAACCGGACGGAGAAGCGGGGCCTCGCAGTGATCCTCGAAGGCGGTCCTGGAAACCCCGATGCGATCGGTGCGGTGATGCGGCTGCGTTCGGTGGACGGTCGGCTGGGGCCCAAGCGTCTGGTTCGGGCAGGGGGAGGCCATTGGTCCTGCGACTCGCCGGTCCAGATCCTGGGAGGCACCGCGGCCCCGAAATCCCTGTGGGTTCGCTGGCCGGACGGGGTGGAGTCGGAATACCCGGTGGAACCGGGAGCCGAACGCGTGGTGGTGCGGAAGTGAGGCCAGCCCGGCTTGCCCCATCCCAGGCGTCGCTCCTGGGCCGTCGCCATGCTTGCCTGATCCTGGGGTTCTCCGGAACGTTCCGGTGCTCCGTGTCCCGCATGTCCTCCGCCACCGCCCCTGTGGATTCGCCGAGTCGCCGGCGTCTGCCGCCCCTGTTGCGACGCGCCTGGTACGGGTTGAACCAGGCCTTCCGGCGTCGCATTGCCCACACCGGGGTCACGCCCGATCAGTTCACCGTGATGCGCACCCTGCAGGAGGGGGATCCCAAGGGGATGACCCAGCGGGATCTCACGGAGGCGATGTCGAGCGATCCCAACACCGTGGCCTCCCTGCTCGAACGGATGGAGACGGCGGGCTGGGTCTCGCGACGACGCCATGAATCCGATCGCCGTGCCTATCGGATCCGACTGCTCGCGGCGGGACAGTCCAAGTACGAGGAGGTCCGTTCACTCGCCATCGATCTCCAGGCCGAGGTTCTCGCGGTGCTTCCAGAGGCCCACCGGGAACAGTTCCTGGAACAGCTGGAGGCCGTTTCGGCGGCCTGTCGCGAGGCGGCCGAGGCGGGCGCTCGGTCCTCGCCATGAACGCGGATCTGCCTCCGGTCCTTCCCGGTCTGGACCCCGTGTCGCCACCCGTGGCGCGGCACCGGTCGATGGCCATGCTGGCGATCCTGCTGGTGGTGCCGCTGCTCCTGGGAAGCTGGGGCTCGGATCGCGCCGGCGGGGGCGGAGGAGAGGGGGGTGCCTCCGAGGCGGCACTCCCGGGAAGCGTTGGGGGACTGCTGTGGATCTGTGGACTCAACCTCGCGATCTTCGTTGTCGTGGGGGCTGGGGTGGTCGCACTGGGACGGCCCACCCGACGGGAACTCTTTGCCTTGGCCCCGTTCAACCTCCGGACCTGGGTGCTCGGCTTCTTCTATGCCATCGGACTTCGACTTGGGGTCGGGATCGTGCTCGCCGTTTCCCTCGGCCTCTGGACCGGTCTGATGCCACGGTCGGGTCCGGTGGAGGAGGTCGTGGAATCAATCCGGCCGCGGATCGAGACGATGATCGATCCGACGGTGTTGCGGGATCCGATC
>CAZZKQ010000089.1:0-9766 GCA_964654875.1 uncultured Verrucomicrobiota bacterium
TGATCTATCACCCGGTCCAGCTCATCCTCTCCGGCATCCTCGCCAATCGATGGCGTCCCCGCCCTGGAGCGTAGTCGGCCCGCTCCGCTCTCCGCTCTCCGCTCTCCGCTCTCCACTCTTCGCTCTTTGCTCTTTGCTCTCCCGTCCGTCCCGGCAGGCTTCGGGACATGAAGGATCTTGTCTCGACCCTCGTCGGCCAGGTTGTCGATCTCCACCACCGTCGGGTCTACCCCGGCCGCGTGGAGTGGCGACGGGGACGGATCACCCGGATCCTCCCGGACCCCGCCGGCAAGGGTGGCCCCCTGATCCTGCCGGGCTTCGTCGATGCCCACATCCACATCGAGAGCTCGCTTCTGCCGCCGTCCGAGTTCGCCCGCCTTGCCGTGGTCCATGGGACCGTGGCGACCGTCTCCGATCCCCATGAGATCGCCAACGTCCTCGGTGCCCGGGGAGTCGACTACATGGTCCGCGATGGCCGACGCACCCCGCTGAAGTTCAACTTCGGCGCCCCCTCCTGCGTCCCGGCCACGACCTTCGAGACCGCCGGGGCCGCGCTGTCCGCGAAGGACGTCGCCCGGCTCCTGAAGCGCCCGGAGATCCGCTACCTGAGCGAGCTGATGAACTTCCCCGGGGTGCTCTCGAGGGACCCCTCGCTCATGGCGATGATCGACGCCGCGAAGGCGGCCGGGAAACAGGTCGACGGCCACGCGCCGGGACTCCGGGGAGCACAGGCGGCCCAGTACGCTGCGGCCGGGATCACCACGGACCACGAGTGCTTCACCCTCGAGGAGGCCACCGACAAGCTGGCTGTTGGGATGAAGATCCTGATCCGCGAGGGATCTGCCGCCCGGAATTTCGACGCCCTCGCCCCGCTCCTGAAGTCCCACCCCGACCGGGTGATGTTCTGCTGCGACGACCTGCATCCCGACCTGCTCATCAAGGGACACCTCGATCGTCACATCCGCCGCGCCCTGCGGACCGGGGCCGATCGTTTCGACGTCCTCCGCTGCGCCTCGGTCAACCCGGTCGAGCACTACGGCCTCGACGTCGGCCTGCTCCGCGAGGGGGATCCGGCGGACTTCGTGGTGGTCGATGCCTGGCGGACCTTCCGGGTGCTCCGGACCTACCTCCGCGGCGATCTGGTGGCCTCGAACGGACGGTCCCGACTCCCTCGGCTCACCTCCTCGACGCCAAACCAGTTCCGGGCGACGCCCCGCAAGGCGGAGGAATTTGCCATCCGGGTTCCGGACAAGGCCATACGGACCCTCAACGTCATCGAGGCCCTCAACGGTCAGCTCATCACCCGGCACGTGAAGGACGTCCCGGTGATCCGGGAGGGATTGCTGGTGACCGACCCCTCGCGGGATCTCCTGAAGATCGCCGTCGTCAACCGCTACGCCCGCAAGGCACCCGTGTCCGTGGGATTCATCCGGGGGATTGGCCTCAAGCGCGGTGCCATCGCCTCCTCGGTGGCCCACGACTCCCACAACATCGTCGTGGTCGGTGTCGACGACGCCTCGATCGCCGCCGCCGTCAACGAGATCGTCGCGCACCGGGGCGGGCTTGCCGGGGTCGATGGACGCCGCCGCCTGGTCCTGCCCCTGCCCATCGCGGGACTGATGTCGGACCTGGATGGCCGGGCGGTCGCCCGCCGCTACACGACGCTCGACCGGATGGCCAAGCAGATGGGCTCACCCCTGGATGCCCCATTCATGACGCTGTCGTTCATGGCCCTGCTGGTGATCCCCGATCTGAAGATGAGCGACCTCGGCCTGTTTTCGGCAACCCGGTGGGGTTGGGCTCCCGTGGCGGAGTAGGATCCTCGGGCGTCAAGACAGGGGCAAACACTCTCACCGCAGTCCCGCAGCTGCGGGACTGCCCCGGTGGGTCGGCCCATGCTCTGGGCCACTGGGTGCCCCCGGCACCCACACACCCCAGGTCCAACCCGCTCCCAGACCTCGATCCACCCGACACCTCCACCGGCATTCCCCACAGGTCCACTCCGCCTCGCAGAGTGGGTGGTCCGGACCCAGTGATCCAGGGCACTGTGATATGGTCCGCAGTGTTGGACATCTGAGATCGAGGGAGAGGTCCTGGATGCCGGACAGGTGCGGTCTTCGCTCGCCCGACGATTGGGGTTGGATATCGGGGCGCTGCCGGCGGCGAACCGCACTGTGGAGAGCATCGGCGAGGTCCTCTTGGATGCGACGCCTTGGGTGCACTGGGATCAGAAGGGCCCCGATGCCCCCGCTTCGGAATCGTTGCTCTGCTGTCCATCGCTGGACATTTTCCGGCTTTTCGGTCAAGGGATCGGGATGGGTATCTTCTTCCTCGCCGTCATGCTGTCCATCGGAACGGCTGTGGCTCAGGACCACAAATCTGGGTCCCAATCCCGTCCATCCGCAGCCGATCGTTCCAAACAAAACCCGGACGTGTCCGGGGGATCCTCGGGGCAGAAGGCATCGAAGATACCTCCGCCCGAAGAAGGCATGGATTTCTACAACTCCTGGATCTCCCCCGGTGCGCGGTTTGTTTGGATCAAGGAGGGGACTTTCAGAATGGGCAGCTTGAAGAATGAGTCTGGCACAACCGCTGCCGAATTTCCGTCGCACATGGTGACGCTGACACAAGGATTCTGGCTCTTGGACCACGAAGTCACCCAGCAGGAATACAAGTGGGTGATGGGCGGGGGAAACCCCTCCAAGGATAAGAGGAATGGTTTACTTCCCGTGGAATGCATCTCTTGGGACGACGCCGTGGCCTTCTGCAGGGAATTGACCCGGATGGAACGCGGCCTCGGCAGGATCCGACCGGATCAGGAATATCGTCTACCCACGGAGGCTGAGTGGGAGTATGCCTGCCGCGCTGGCACAACTGGGCAGCGATACGGGGAACTCGACGCGATTGCCTGGTACAAGTGGAATTCGGAGGAAAAAACCCAGCTGGTACGGCAGAAAGTCCCAAACGCATGGGGCTTGTACGACATGATCGGCAACGTCTGGGAGTGGTGTTCAGATGGATGGGGCGACTACTCCAAAGGGCCGGAGACGGATCCGAAGGGTCCTAAATCAGGGTCAGGGACGTCCCGGGTCACACGGGGCGGGAGCATTGTTAACAGTGATTCTGACGGCCAGGGACTGGATAGGATTCGCGCCAACTACCGTGCCAATAGAAAACCGACGGACAAGATCTACACCCAGGGCTTCCGCCCCGCCCTCAGCAAAGTTCGGTGAGTTCACGGGTGACGGAGGCGGTTGGAGCGGGGGCGGAGCCGGAGTCGGTAGCGAGTGGAACGAGCGGAAGACGCAGGCGCAGGAGCCCCGGAGCACGTGAAGGTCGTGACGATCCGGACCCTCGCGTGTCCTTGGGGCTCTCGCTGCGCTGAAGCCGTGGTGTGGGAGAGGTTGAGCCTCGGGAGGTGGGTGCCTCGGAGGCCCCCAGTGGCCAGAGCACTGGACCACCCACCGGAGCAGGCCTGAGGCCTCCGGCCCTGCACGATGGATCCAGATGGTGGAGGCGGCGGGAGTTGAACCCGCGTCCCTGACAAGCTTACCGCCGATGACTACATGCTTAGTCGGCCAAGGGTTTTCTGCGGGATCGTCATGGGCCGACAGCAACCGACCCCGCCTAGCTCGCATGAAAATCCCAGTCGGCGGCGCGCGAACTCCGACGCCGACCCCGCCTGCTGATGGCGTTCGTTCCCCGTAGCAGGCGTTCAGGGACGAACGTCACGGCCTTAGGCCGCGAGAGCCAACTCTTCGTTAGCAGTTGATGTTTGACCCGATGATTAACGAGGCCAACGGATCATCCTCGGCATGCCGCCGGTGGCAGGATTACCAGGTCGAAACCAGTACGCCCCCCCGAACTGACCCTCACACCCTCGGGATCGGGAGGGCTTGAGTCAACCGTCGCGTTCCCGGGAACCTATCGCCTCACGATGAGTTCGGACGCCGCGAAGCGCACCTTCGGCGCCTTGCCGTAGCCATCCTCGGCCGAGCGGTAGCCCGCCGCGCAGCCCACCACCGTCGCGTAGCCGCTGCCCTTCAGCCCCAGAATCTCGTCGTACTTCGCAGGGTCAATGCCCTCGAGCGGACAGGTGTCGACCCCGATCACGGCAGCCGACGCCATGAACTGTCCCAGGGCGATGTAGACCTGACGCGTCGACCAGTCGTCGAGAGTTCCCTTGGCCGTGGCGTGGTCCACGTACCCGGTGACCACCGACCGATATCCGGCGAGCGTCTCGAGGGGGCGTCCGGTGATGGCCGAGGAGCACTGCAGGTAGCGGTCGACATCCGCGTGGTTGAGTCCTTTCCGCACCGTGAGGACGACCAGATGGGAGCAGTCTCTGGGCTGCGACTGTCCCCATGACGCTGGGACGAGCGCGGTCTTGAGCGCCGGATCGGTGATCACGATGAACTTCCAGGGCTGAAGGCCAAACGAGCTCGGGCTCAGGATGAGAGCCTGCTCCAGCGCCGACCACGTCTCGGCTGGAATCGTGCGGGTGGAATCGAACTTCTTGGTGGCGTAGCGCCAGCGGAGTGCCGTCAGGAGGGATTCGGTGGAGATGGAATTCATGGAGTGTGTGGCTGGAACCGAGGCCGCAGGGTAATCGAGGCTTCCGGCGGGGCAAGGAGGGGGCTTCCGCACCCAGTGATGCAGGGCCCTGGATCACCCACCTGGTCCGCACCGCATCACACACCTGCCCCATCCTGCATCATCCTCCCCGGAAACAGTCCCATGGTTCGGAGCGATTCCAGGTGCGGAGGACTTGGCGCGGAACCGGCATCTGCGGAATGATCCCGGGCATGGCTCGTCGGCGTCCCCTGAAATGGCTCCTCGTTGCCGTGGGGCTGGTGGTTCTCGTCACGCTGATCCTCGGGATCGGCATCGGGCTCTCCCTCAACTCCAAATACGCCAAACGCTCGCCCGCGACGGCGGCCTTCTTCCAGGACATCGCCATCCGCCTCGTCGTGGGACGGATCCCGGAGCACACGGTCCTGCCCACCCGGGTCTATGGCACCCGACACGGTCAGCCCTTGGTGATCGAACCGTTCCGACCGGCCCAGACCAACGGCCTGGGTGTGCTGCTGCTGGTGAGCGGCAGCTGGAAATCCAGCACCAACTCCATTCGTCCCTGGATCCTCGCCCCCCTGCTCCGCCGGGGCTACACGGTCTTCGCGGTCTGCCACCTCTCACAACCCGAGGCCACGATCATGGAGATCGTCGACGACATGCATCGGGCGGTCCGGCATGTCCGCCACCACGCCCGGGACTTCGGCATCGATCCCGCGCGGCTGGGGGTCACCGGAGGCAGTGCGGGGGGACACCTCAGCCTGATGCTGGCGACCCGGGGCGGACCCGGGAATCCCGCGGCCCCGGATCCCATCGACCGCGACAGCAGCGCCGTCCAGGCCGTCGCCATCTTCTATCCGGTGACCGATCTCCTCAACCTGGGCGCGTCGACCGAGAACCTCGGTGACGGCGGCCCTCCGAAGAGCTTCGTCCGTGCCTTCGGTCCCGGGGCGACCAACCTCACCCTGTGGAAGGGCATCGGACGGGACACCTCGCCGATCTACCACATCCATTCCAACCTGCCCCCAACGCTGATCTACCACGGGGATGCCGACACCCTGGTCCCACTGGACCAATCCCAACGCTACCAGTCCGCTGCGCGTGGTCTTGGCAACGTGGTCTCGCTCGCCATCCACCCGGGAGGGGGCCACGGCTGGCCGACCATGGTCTGGGACCTCGATCACTTCGCCCGCTGGTTCGATGACCACCTGCGCCGTTGAACGAGGAGCCGGCCGGGTGCCACCCTGTCCGGCATGAGCACCAGCTCCATCACGGTCGAACGCTTCTACACCGACGTCGGCACCGCACTCGGACTGAAGCTCCTCGCGGGCGCCGGGGGGCTCAAGCGCCTCATCCGTGAACCCACCGTGAACCGGCCCGGACTCGCCCTGGCGGGGTTCCGACAGTACTTCGCGCCGAAACGGGTCCAGGTGCTGGGCAGCGTCGAGACCGCCTACCTGCGGTCGCTCGGACGGGACGTTTGCCAACAGCGGATCCGGGACTTCTTCCGATACAAGATCCCCTGCGTGGTGCTCTGCCGGGACATCAAGCCGGGCCGGCTCCTGGCCGCGGCGGAGGAGTCGGACGTCCCGCTCTTCGGCAGCTCGCTGATCACGATGCAGTTCATCAGCCGGGCGACCATCGCCCTCGAGAACCTCTTCGCCCCGCGTCAGCAGATCCACGGCAGCATGGTCGATGTCGGCGGCGTCGGGGTGATCGTCCAGGGCGAGAGCGGCATCGGCAAGAGCGAGGCGGTGATCGGCCTCCTCGAGCGCGGGCACAGCCTCATCGCCGACGACGTGGTCTGCCTGTGGATCCAGGACGGCACCGAACTCTACGGCACCGCCAAGGAACTGGGACGCAACCTCATGGAGGTCCGCGGCATCGGACTCATCGACGTCGCCGCGATGTTCGGGGTGAAGGCGATCCGCCAGGACATGCGGGTCGACCTCGTCGTCACCCTCAAACGCTGGGAGGACTCCCAGGAGGTCGATCGGCTCGGACTGGAACTCGAGCATGTGACCCTTCTTGGCAAACAGATCCCGCACATGGTGATCCCGGTCCGACCCGGACGCGATCTGGGGGGGCTGATCGAGGTGGCGGCCTACCAGACCAAGCTGCGTCTGCAGGGCTACCACGCCGCGGCGGAGCTGCAGGATCGGATCGCCCGGAAGATGAAGCAGTCGCTCTGAGCCGTGATGTCCACAACAGCATCCCCCACCGCCGAGGGATGGCGGTTCGACAACTCGTACGCCCGCCTCCCCGCCCCATTCCATTCCAGGGTGGATCCCACGCCGGTCCAGTCCCCGCGACTCCTCATGTTCAACCGGGACCTGGCCCTCGCGCTGGGACTTGATCCCGATCGGCTGGATCGTGCCGAAGCCGCCCCGCTCTTCACAGGGAACCGACTGCCAGAGGGCGCCGAGCCGATCGCGCAGGCCTATGCGGGACACCAGTATGGGAACCTGACCCGGCTCGGGGACGGCCGGGCCATCCTTCTGGGCGAGCACCTCACCCCGTCAGGGCAGCGGGTCGACATCCAACTCAAAGGTCCGGGCCCCACCCCCTACTCGCGACGAGGCGATGGCCGTGCGGCCGTCGGACCCATGCTGCGGGAATACCTGATCAGCGAGGCCATGCATCACCTGGGTATCCCGACGACGCGGAGTCTGGCGGTAGCTTCCACGGGGGAACCTGTCTTCCGCGAACTCCCCCTGCCGGGTGCGGTCCTCACCCGGGTCGCGGCCAGCCACATCCGCGTCGGGACCTTTGAGCTCTTCGCCGCCCTCGGGGACCACGACTCCCTGCGAACCCTGGTTGACTACACCCTGCGACGGCACTTCCCGGAGCAGGTCGACCCACCGAACCCCGCCCTGGCCCTCCTCGAAGGCGTCTGCACGCGGCAGGCGACCCTCATCGCGCACTGGATGCGGGTCGGTTTCGTCCATGGGGTGATGAACACCGACAACATGGCGCTGTCGGGCGAGACGATCGACTACGGCCCCTGCGCCTTCCTCGACGCCTACGATCCCGGCACCGTGTTCAGCTCCATCGACCACCACGGACGCTATGCCTTCGGTCGGCAGCCCTCGATCGCGTCCTGGAACCTCGCCCGGTTCTCGGAGGCCCTGTTGCCGACGATCGACTCCAATCCGGAGCACGCCGTGGAACAGGCCACCGGGGTGCTGGAAGCGTTCGCGGCCCGGTTCCGATCGGAATGGCTGCGGCTGTTCCGGGGAAAGATCGGGCTGATGACGGAGGAACCGGAGGATGCCGCCCTGATCGAGGATCTCCTGGAGGCGATGCGCGGGGCGGGAGCCGACTTCACCCGCACCTTCCGGGGTCTCGACCCGATCGGAACAGCTTCATCCCCTGATCTGGGCATTCCGGAAGACTGGCTGGCCCGATGGAGAGCCCGCCTCCGCCGACAACCCCAGTCGCCGGACGAAACCGCGGCCTGCATGGCGCGCCACAATCCGGCCGTGATTCCGAGGAACCACGGTGTGGAGACGGTTCTGTCCGAGGCCTCGGACCACGAAAACCTGTCCCCGTTCCAGGAGCTGCTCACAGCCCTCCGGAAACCCTACGAGGAGCCGGCCCGCCCGACATCCCTGCTCGATCCACCGCCGCCGGGAACGCCCCGCTGCCGGACCTTCTGCGGCACCTGAGGCGCTCGTGGGGTACGATCCGCTCCCGACCCGGTTCAATCGGCCCTCACCGATCCCTCCGTGCCGCCGCACGGCGGGTCCCGACACCCGGATCGACGAGTCCAAGGAATCCTGGACCGCACGCCGGAACGCTCCCCTGTTTGACGGAAGCCCGATTGCGGTTAGCTATTGGATCAGGAGGACGAAGGGTCACGGCGTGCAATACGAATCGCCGCCGAGCGACCGGCGAGTGCGAGATCCCTGCCGGATTCCCCAAGGTTTCCGGAGTGCTTCTCCGACTCCTCCCCAGAAACATCCCATGAGGTTCAATACGACGATCACACCCACCAAGGCAGACCTGCCGACCGCTTTCGACAGACTCTCCACCCGGACTCCAGCGACTCGGGTGCGACCCCGGGAAAAGAGGCGAAGGGACGACCGTGCCCTCGTCCACCTTCGACACCGGCTCGTTGACCAGACCCTGGGCCAAGTCCAGTCCCTCCGATTGGTCGAGCCCATCCGACGGGCGGCCCAGGAGGCCGAGGCCCTGGCGTGGATGGAGGAATTCCCGCTGCTGGTCTTTCCCTGTCTGTTCCAGGAGAAGCTCGAGGCGGCCCGCTTCCGGACCCAGCGCCAGATGTGGATCGAGGCCCAGACCTGCGGCTTGATGACCACCACGGAGTAGGGCAACCGGCGCAGGCCGGTCGGATTGGGGGACCGGGGGTTTTTCGACGGGAATCCGGACAACCAGGGCGCCGATTCATGCGCCTGCCGTCCTTCTGCTGGAATCCGGTCGGGATTTCGGGATGATTCCGTCCATGTCGTTGTTGGAGCAGATCGATTCCGTCAAACAGGCCGCACTCGCCGAACTGCGTTCCGCCCAGGACCTGCCCTCCCTCGAACGCGCGAAGGGTGCGGCGTTGGGGGCGGACGGCACCTTCACCAGCCTGATGAAACAGCTGGGGTCCCTCGCCAAGGAGGAGCGGCCTGCCGCCGGAAAGGCCATCAATGCGGCCAAGCAGGAACTCGAGGCGGCGCTGCAGGAACGCCGGGGCGAGCTCGAGCTCAAGGCGGCCCTGCCCAAGGAGCCCACCGATTTCAGCCTGCCCGGACGCCGCCGGGCCCCCGGACGGATCCATCCCCTGACGCAGACCACGGCCGACATCGTCCGGGCCTTCCGTCGACTTGGCTTTGCTGTCGCCGACGGGCCCGAGATCGAGGACGAGTACCACTGTTTCGACGCCCTCAACACCCCGGCGGATCATCCCGCGCGGGACAGCCAGGACACCTTCTTCCTGGCCGGGGCGGCTCCCGGGCAACGTCCCCTCCTGCGGACCCACACCTCCTCGGTGCAGATCCGCGTCATGGAGAAGCAGGCACCGCCGATCCGGATCGTCGTCCCGGGCCGCGTGTTCCGTCGGGACAACGCGGACGCCACCCACAACCCGACCTTCCAGCAGATCGAGGGACTCTACGTCGACCGCGGGGTGACCGTGGGCGATCTCAAGGGCACGGTCGAGTTCGAAGGGCGGCCGATCACCCGCATG
>CAZZKQ010000090.1:0-9726 GCA_964654875.1 uncultured Verrucomicrobiota bacterium
TCGCGGCCTCCGGGGCGCTCGTGGATGGCATCCTCTACGTCGGCCACTACGAGAACGCCCTCGTGGCCGTGGACCTCAACGCCGGCAAGGTGCTGTGGACCTACAAGGACCGCGCCTTCCCCTACTTCTCCTCCCCCGCCGTGACCCCGGATCGCATCCTGGTCGGAGGTCGCGACAAGCGGCTCCACTGCATCGACCGAAAGACCGGCACCGCCGTCTGGACCTTCGCCACCCGGGGGAAGGTCGACAGCTCACCGGTCGTGGTGGGCTCCCAGGTGGTCGTTGGATCCGACGACGGTCGTCTCTACGGCGTGGGCCTCGCCGACGGCAAGGAACGCTGGAGCTATGAGGTCGGCCAGCCCGTCCAGAGCTCTCCTGCCCTGTCGGGCGGACGCCTCGTCATCGGTGCCGACGACGGAACCGTCTACTGCCTCGGCTCCAAGTCCCCCACGTCCCCATGAGTGCCAGCCCTGTCCCCGCCCCACCGACCCCACCTGCCCCCGCAGGTCCACCGCTCCAGAAGGAGACCACCGCAGGGAACTACTTCGTCGCCAACTACCCGCCCTTCGCCTTCTGGAAACCCGACGCCCTCCCAGCCCTCGAGTCCGTGCTCGACCGGGACCCGGGTCCTGACGCCCCCCGGCTTGGGCTGTACACCCACATCCCCTTCTGCCGGAAGCGCTGCCACTTCTGCTACTTCCGGGTCTACACCGACAAGAACGCCGAGGAGATCAAGGGATACCTCGATGCGCTCCTCTCGGAACTCGAGGTCTACGCCCGCAAGCCCTGGATCCGGGGCCGCAAACCCCGGTTCCTCTATTTCGGTGGCGGCACCCCCAGCTACCTGTCGCCCGATCAGCTCCGGCTTCTCTCGGACGGCATGAAGCGGTTGCTCCCCTGGGACGAGGCCGAGGAGGTGACGTTCGAGGGCGAGCCCGGAACCCTGACCGACCACAAGCTCCGGGCGATCCGCGATCTGGGGGTCACCCGGCTCAGCCTGGGTATCGAGCACTTCGACGACCACATCCTGGAGGTCAATGGCCGCGCCCACCGGTCCAAGGAGATCCACCGCGCCTATGCCTACGCCCGGGAGATCGGTTTCCCGCAGATCAACATCGACCTCATCGCCGGCATGGTCGAGGAGACCGAAGACCGCTGGAAGGAGGCGGTCACCAAGGCGGTGGAGCTGCGTCCCGACTCCCTGACCGTCTACCAGATGGAGGTGCCCTACAACACCGGCATCTACCAGCAGATGAAGGCCGCCGGGAAACTGGTCGCACCCGTGGCGGACTGGGAGACCAAGCGTCGCTGGGTGGACTACGCCTACCAGGAATTCGAGAAGGTCGGCTATACGGTCACCAGCGGCACCACGATCGTCCGCGACCCGGCGAAGGTGAAGTTCGTCTACCGCGATGGTCTGTTCTCCGGGACCGACATCCTGTCGATCGGCGTGGCCAGCTTCGGGCACCTCGGAGGGGTCCACTACCAGAACCACCACGACTTCCAGCCGTACCTCGACGCGGTCCGCTCCGACCACCTGCCGGTGTTCCGGGCCTATCCGACGGCCGAGGACGAGCGGTACATCCGGGAGTTCATGCTCCAGCTGAAGCTGGGCAGCGTGGGTCTCGACGGGTTCACGCGGAAATTCGGACAGGACCCGCGCGAGCGGTTCGCCGCGCCCCTGGCCTCGATCCGATCCCAGGGATTCCTGGTGGAGACGCCCGGACGGATCGGCGTGACCCGCGAGGGTCTGCTGCAGATCGACCGACTGCTGCTCGAGTTCTTCAAACCGGAGCACCGCACGGGACGCTACGCCTGAGCCGTCCGCCCCATCGCATGACCTCCGTGCCCATCTCCGTCCTCTCCCCGCTGGACGATTTCCATCGTCGATCTGGACGTCCCCTGCCCGTCTTCGAGGTCGTGGCACCGGAGGCGATGCCTGAGCCGGACCGATCGCTGCTCGTGCACGACCGGGACATGACCCGCACGCTGGAACGTCACCATGGCGACACGATCCATCTCCGGGTGCTGTCGCGGTTCCAGGAAGGGGGCCTCTACGGGCGGGAATCGATCCTGCAGCTCGACAGGACAGGACGGCCGGTGGAGTTCGGAGCGATCCGGATTCATCTGGACCGATTCCCGGAGGCGTCGCGTCGGCTGATCCTTGAGGAGCGCCGGCCACTCGGGGGCATCCTCAACGACAGCGGGATCCGGTACACGAGCCGTCCGACGGCGTTTCTACGACTCCAGAGCGGACCTTTTCTCGAGCAGCAGTTCGGCATCCAGGGGCAATGCGTTCTCTACGGACGCCAGAATGCCCTGCGGGATGGCGAGGGCCGGGTCCTGGCCGAGATCATCGAGATCCTCCCGCCGGCCGGTGGATGAACGGGCGGTGGGGGGACGGAACTGGAACCCGAGTTCAGCCAAGCGAAATCGGATTCGGGCGCCTCCTGGAACGCCAAACTCTCCACTGGGAGAGCGTCCGCGCGGTCAGCAGCATGAGGGCGATGTCGACCGTGGGATAGCGGTACCGGATCGCGACCTGCAGCCAGAAGTGCACGAGGAAGCTGACGACGCACAGGGCGATCAGCAGCCAGGTGAACGCATCACGAGGACCGACCCAAAGTCCGAGGAGGCCCAAAGCGAAGATCGGCACGCTCCAGACCACGGACATCAGGACCTGGGAGAGAGGGGTGTAGAGGGGATTCAGCCACGGAGTCCAGAAGTGGATGGCCTTGTAGCCCTGGAGCTTCCACCAGAGCGGACGTTGTCCGTCCCGGAACTTCCTGAGCTCGGTCTTCCAATGCTCCAGCTGGAGATGGTCCGGGGGCTTGGCCATCCGGTCGATCGCCCCCATCTGGAGCGCGTAGTACTCCTCCTTGGTTCTGACCTCGTAGGATTTCAGGAACTCGGGGGAGTTGGACAGTGCGGCGATCAGGGTCGCCTGCCTCGGGGCCACCGTGAATTCGCCCGCGGTGATGTAGCTTCCGATCATCCAGGGGAGCAGTATCGAGCTGCTCACGGCGGTCAGGAGCGCCATTCGGAGGATCGCCACCCTCACGCCAAACCGGCGCCACGTCACCACCCCAAGCCAAAGGGCTGCAGCGGGAAGGAACCCCAGAAGTGCCCCGCGGGTCAGCCCGGCCAGGGCCCACCAGACACCGGCCCAGGTCACCCAGCGCAATGGGTCCTTGTCGGTCGGGTCGGACAGCCGGAAGAGGCATGCCATGCCAAGCCATGCGAGCGTCATGAAGACCAGCTCGGACAGGACAAAGCCACACGGGTAGATCAGGAACGGATTGAACACCGACATCAGGAAACAGAGGTCTCCCGCGCGTCTGCCTGCCCAATTCGAAGCCAGCCGGGCGAGGACCAGACAGAGAAGACAGCCCAGGAATGCCTGGGTTGCGACGATCGGCCACAGGGCGTCCGTCACGGCCCGGAACGGGATCAGGAAGATCGAGTAGAACGGGGCCCGCACGAAATTCATGATCCTGGGCTCGTACTGATCACCCAGGCCCTGCATCAGATTGCCCGAATACGCATAATACTCCTTGCCATCCCAGCCCCCGAAGGGATCGCGATCCAGGACGTAGGAGCAACAGGCGAGGCGAAGGGCCAGTGCGATGACGAGGATGCCCCACTGAAGGGGCGACGGCCACCACCTCGCCATGGCACCACCCGAACCAGATGGGCTGTCCACTCTCATTCGCCCAGCGTGGCGCCACCCAGCCGAACCCTCCATACGCAATCCCCACCATCGGGCATCGGACAATCGCCTAGTGCCATCGGCCACCCACCCACGGATCTCTGGCAGGGATCGCGACAGACAAGGCGTCCCCGGTCGGCGACAACTCGGGACCGGGCAGGCGGTCTCGGAGGTCGACATGTCCACCTCACGGCGGAGATGGAGGACATCCGGCACCGCCCGACCCAGGGGAGGTGCCTTTGGCGTCCTTCAAAAACCCAACCAGAGAATTCAGTGGCACTCATATCCGTCATCGTTCCCTGCTACAACGAGGAGGAGGTCCTTCCCGCGCTGTTCGAGCGTCTTGGCACGGCGGCCGCATCCTGGGGGATGGATTTCGAGGTCATCTGCGTGAACGACGGATCCCGTGACAGGACCTGGGAACTCCTCAGGGATCAGCATCGGAGGGATTCCCGTTGGAAGGGACTCTCCTTCGCCCGCAATTTCGGTCACCAGACCGCCGTGAGCGTCGGACTCCACCATGCGACCGGGGACGCCGTGGTGATCATCGATGCCGACCTCCAGGATCCGCCCGAGAGCATCGCGAAGCTGCTGGCCAAGTGGCGGGAGGGATTCGAGGTCGTCTACGCGGTCCGGGCCCGGCGTCAGGACCCCCTCCTGAAGACCATCCTGGCCTGGGGATTCTACCGGGTCATCGGGGCGATGGTCCCCTTCCAGATCCCGCGCGACTCCGGGGACTATGCGCTTCTGGACCGGGCCGTGGTCGACGTCATGAACGCGCTGCCGGAGCGCAACCGGTACCTCCGCGGGCTCCGGGCCTGGGTCGGGTTCAAGCAGTGTGGCGTCGAGTTCGAGCGCCATGCACGGGCGGCGGGAACCCCGCAGTACACGTTCCGGAAGTCGTTCCGGCTCGCCATGGACGGGCTTTTCAGCTTCTCCGCGGTACCCCTCCGGCTGGCCACCTATCTCGGCCTCTGTGTCTCCGCGATGGCCTTCACCGGCGTCCTGTTCACGCTGCTGCAGAAGATCTTCTCCCGGCAGTTCGAGGCCATCGGTCTGGCACCTGGACCGGGCTTCCCCACCATCGTGATCTCCGTGCTCTTTCTCGGCGGAATCCAGCTCATCTGCCTCGGCATCCTCGGCGAGTACCTCGGCCGCATCTATGACGAGGTCAAGGGAAGGCCCCATTGGATCCTCCGCGAGGCCGTCGGATTGGTCCCGCTCCACAAGCCGCCCCTCGTGGGTTTCGGGATCCTCCCACGATGATCCCGACCGCCCTCCGAACCCTCCTCGCCGAGAAGCGACAGTTCCTCACCTACTGCCTGATCGGCTTCTCCGGTGTGGGACTGGACCTCCTCACGTTCTCGCTCCTGGTGACCGTGTTCTCCACACATCACCAGACCGCGAACGGGGTCGCCTATGTCCTGGGCACCACGAACAACTTCTTCCTGAATGTCCGGTTCAACTTCCGGACCCGGGACCGTCTGCTGGCCCGGTTCGTCTCGTTCCAGATGGTGGGCCTCCTGGGCCTCGCGACATCCGCCGGGATGCTTTGGGTGCTGGTGGACCGCCTGCTGCTGGGCCCGATCCCGGCGAAATTGGCGACTCTTTTCGTGGTGCTCTTCCTGCAGTACAACCTCAACCGACTGGTTTCCTTCCGCAGCACGGGTGCCAATGCACCCTGAACCACGGCTTTCCCGGCATGGACTCCCCAAAACGTCATCCCATCCTGGTCGCCGGTGGCGGGCTCACCGGGCTCACCCTGGCCTATCGCCTCGCCTCGGCTGGAGCAGGTCCCATCACCGTGATCGAGAGGTCCGAACAGTTCGGAGGCCTTGCCGCGGGATTCAAGATTGCCGGAACCAGCCTCGAACGGACCTACCACCACCTCTTCCTGACCGACACCGACATCCTCGATCTCGTCCAGGAATTGGGGCTCGGGAAACACCTCCGATGGTGCGACAGCTCCACGGCGATCTACGTGGATGGAAAGGTCTGGCCGTTCATGTCGCCCCTCGACCTGTTGGGGTTCAAGCCCTGCAGCCTTCTGGGACGGATCCGGCTCGGATTCGTCGCCCTCTACCTGCAGAAGCGTCGGAAGTGGCAGGGACTGGCCAGTCAGACCGCCGCCGACTGGATGTCCCGCGCCTGCGGCCCCTCCGGCATGGCCACCGTATGGGGCCCCCTGCTCCGTGGAAAGTTCGACCGCCATGCGGATCGTGTCTCGATGGCGTGGCTCTGGGCCCGGATCCACATCCGGGCCAACTCCAGGCAGGGGGGGCGCAAGGAACAGCTTGGGTATTTCGACGGGGGATTCGCCGTCATCGTCGACCAGCTGCTGAAGGAATCGAGACGCCTCGGGGTGGAGTTCCGGACCGAATCACGGCTGGAGGAGCTCGATCCGAACGGCTCCCGCGCCCGGGTGAACGGAGAATGGCTTCCCTACAGCCAGTGCGTCTTCACCGGGCCATCACAGGCCTTCGCGGCGGTGCTTCCCCAGGAAGCCCGCCTCGCGGCCTATCGCAGCCAGCTGACGTCCATCGACTACCTCTGTGCCATCTGTCTCGTCTTCGCGTCCGACCAGCCCATCGGCGACCAGTATTGGTTGAACATCAACGAGCCCTCCGCTCCGTTCCTCGTCTTCATCCGCCACACCCACCTGCTCGATGCCTCCCACTACGGTGGGCGCCACCTCTACTACATCGGGGCCTATCTGCCGGAGGATCATCCCCAGTTCTCCATGGGCGACGAGGCCCTTTCGAACCGCTGGTACGAGTATCTCCGGAAGATCTATCCCCAGTTCGACCCGTCGCGGATCCAGGAACAGCACGTCTTCCGGTTCCGTCATGCCCAGCACATCGTGGACACGTCCTATGCGGAACGGATCCCCGGCTACAAGACACCCCTCCCCGACGTCTGGCTGGCCAACTTCTCACAGATCTTCCCCGAGGACAGGGGGACCAACTACGCCGTCCGTGAGGGCAACAAGCTGGCCCGGATGATCCTCGAGGCCCGGTCGCAAGGAACGCCTTCGGCCACGTCGGGGCAGAACGCCGCCTGACCCACGGCTCCTCACTGGGTCGTGCCCTTGGAGGCCACAGGCGTGGATCGGTGCGGGGTCGTTCCGAATCCAACAACCCGGGTTTGACCCGGCGTCGTTCTCCGTCATGGGATACGGAGTCATGAGTCACACCGTCCGCCCGGCCACTCCCTGGATCCCGTGGCTCCGGGTCCTCGCCTTCCTGCTCCTGCTCGGACACGCCCCGGCGGCGACTCCGGTGATCCTCAACGAGTTCCTCGCCAGCAACAGCCGATCCATCGAGGACGAGGACGGCGACCGGCCCGACTGGATCGAACTGTTCAACCCAGGCTCCTCCCCCGTGAACCTCCTGGGATGGACCCTTTCAGACGATCCCACGCTGACCCGGAAATGGCTGTTCCCCGCGGTCAGCATCCCGGGAAGGGGCTTCCTCGTGGTCTTCGCCTCGGGAAAGGATCGCCGCACCGACACCACCCGTCTCCATACCAATTTCAAGATCGCCCGTGAGGCCGGTGGATACCTCGCCCTGGGCGATTCCGCCGGCGTGGCGGTCTCGGAGCTGCGGGACTGCCCCGACCAGTTGGCAAACGTCTCGTTCGGTCGATCCGCTGCGAATCCAGACGTTGTCGGATACTTCCCAACACCCACGCCCGGAAAACCCAACTCGGGTTCCGGTCCCGGGTTCGCCCCTCCGGTCGACTTCAGCGCCACGAGCCAGACCTATCGCGGTACCCTGACCGTGGCCCTGTCGACCACGAATCCCGCCGCCGCCATCGTCTATACCACCGACGGGTCGATGCCGTCTGCAGCCTCAACCCCCTACGTCGCCCCCCTGATCCTCACCAATGCGGTCCAGGTACGCGCCCAGTCCCTCCAGGAGGGGCTCCTGCCAGGACCCGTCCGGAGCGAGACGTTCATCCCCCTGAGCGACGGCGCGGCCGGGTTCACCTCGGACCTCCCGGTGCTGTTGATCCACCACTTCGACCGCGGCCGTCCGTCCCCTGACATCGAGAGCTTCGCCCATGTCCAACTCTTCGAGCCGGATGCCGCAGGAATCACGTCGCTCACGAATCCCCCCACCCTCACCTCGCGGGCCGGCATCGCCACCCGGGGATCCAGCACCGAGGGGAACAGCAAGGTCAGCCTGAAGCTGGAGTTCCAGGACGAGCTGGGGTTCGGACGTGCCCTCGGCCCCTTGGGAATGCCCGCGGATCCGGACTGGGTCCTCTACGCCCCCAACAGCTTCGAGCCCATCCTGATCCACAACCCGTTCGCCCATCAGCTCAGTCGGGACATCGGCCGGTACTCCCCGCGCACACGGTTCGTCGAGGTGTACTTCGCCCAGAAGGGATTCGGACCGGTACCCGCGAACCAGTACTTCGGCATCTACGTCCTGGAGGAGAAGATCAAGTTGGACAAGGAACGGGTGGAGGCTCCGGAACTGCCGCCCGGCATCCGGAACCCACCCGAGGTCACCGGAGGCTACCTGCTGAAGATCGACCGGCCAGATCCCGGGAACTGGGGGTTCTGGGCGGCTTCCGAGTGGATCCAGTACGTCGACCCCAAGGAGGAGGAGATCCTGCAGCCGGACCGTGCAGCCCAGCGCACCTGGCTCCAGTCGCATCTCGACGCCTTCGGCGAGGCGCTCTACGGGCCCGGATTCCGGGATCCGGTGAAGGGCTATCGTGGGTACATCGAGGTCGGCTCGTGGATCGACCATCACCTGCTGAACGTCCTCACCTTCAACGTCGATGCCCTGCGCCTCAGTGCCTACTTCTACAAGCAGCGGAATGGAAAACTCCACTTCGGTCCGCTCTGGGACTTCGACCGGGCGCTCTATTCGACGGACGGGCGCGATGCCAATCCCCGCACCTGGAGGTCCAAGACCGGCGATGGCGGCACGGACTTCTTCAATTTCAGCTGGTGGGGCCGGCTGTTCACCGATCCGGACTTCCATCAGCAGTACATCGACCGCTACCAGGAGCTGCGAAGAAACCAGTTCAGCGGAACCAACCTGTGGCGCCTGGTCGATGATCTGACCGGACAGGTGGTGAAAGCCCAGCCCCGGGAGCAGGCCCGCTGGTACATCCCGCCGCGCGGGGGCAGCTATCCGGCGGAGATCCGGTATCTGAAGACCTGGCTGACCAACCGCCTGGACTTCATGGATCGCCAGTTCGTCCGCCCCCCTGGGTTCGCCGAAGCCGGGCGGCCCGTGAAGGTGGGTCACAAGGTGGTCCTTTCCCATCCCTCAGACCTGCCTCTGTACTACACGCTGGATGGCACGGATCCGCGCCGGACCGGTGGCCCCACGGGTGACGAGATCGCTCCGGGTGCCCTGCGGTACAGCGGTCCGATCGAAATCTCCCGAGATGTCCGCATCGTGGTCCGGGCCCGGAATCCGCAGCACACCGCCCTGACCGGTCCGGACAACCCACCGCTGCGAAGCATCTGGTCCGGGCCGGTGACGGAAACCTTCGTCATCGGCCCGAGCGCCTGGGCCTTGGTCCCCCGACTCGTGGGTCATGTCCTCGAGATCGGAGTGGTCGGCCCATCGAACGGGACCTACACCCTCCAGCAGGCCGTCCAACCGGGAGGCCCTTGGAGCCGGGTGGACTCGGGCGCCCTCGACGGGTCCGGACTGTCGCGCTTCCGGGTGGTCCCGACCCCCACACCGACATTCTTCCGGGTCGACGGATCTCCCTGAACCCAAGTGGGGAAAGGGGACTCACGCGGAGACGCGGCGACGCCGAGGAAAGACCGGGAGTTTGAGCCCCACAGTCCTGCGCCTGCGGGAGAGCAACGGTGGGTTCCCCCGTCTCGATCTCCCCCGGTGGGTTCTGCAGTGCCCTGCGGAACTGGGCCGCTTCCCAGCGGCCACCCACCCCTCGCAGCGGGGGCGCTCCCGGTAGGGCTGTGCTCCGCCACGGCCCCATCTCGATCCCCTGCGCACCGATCCACCCGTGAAGGCGGACAGGGC
>CAZZKQ010000091.1:0-9680 GCA_964654875.1 uncultured Verrucomicrobiota bacterium
GCGGTGCTCGGCGGCGGGGCGACCGGACCGCGCATATCCCCCGGTGCTCCGCTGGAGGACGACGGAGGCGGTGGGGTCTCGCCGCCTGGGTTGGGTCCGGTCTGGACCGACTTCAACCACGCCTTGAAGGCCCCGGCATTGTCCTGGACCAGGGCGTCATCGCCCTTGGCCTTGAAGAACACGGTCGTTCCCGGCAGCGGCAGGATGGCCGCGAGGGTGCGGGAACGGGTCTTGTCGGCCCCGACCGGTTTCTCGCTGACCAGCTCGACCATCTGGGCGTCGACCTCGCCGATCTTCACGGCGGAGAGGAGCCGCGGCAGGTCGGCCTCGGTCACGGGGGCGAGTTCAAGCTCACCGCGCCAGCGATTGACGTTGTCGAGCAGGGACCCGGCAGCGGCACCGAGGGGGACGACGGAGATGTCGACCGCCCGGCCGTCCGGGGCGGTGATGGCATAGGTGGCGATCCGCATGCCTCCGGTGGAGGGCTTCTCCGTCCACCCGGGCGGCACGGTCCAGGGGGTGCGCTGCTGCGGAGCGGAGGTCGTGGAAGCCGCGGAGGCCGCGGACGAAGGGGACTGCGCTGGGGACGGAGCAGTCGTCTGGGACCCTCCACGGTCCTTCGGCGCCTGATAGACCCGCACACCTTCGTCTCTCCCGCATCCGGGTCCCAGCAACACCACGGCGACAAGAACGGGGGAAAGACGGCAATGCATCGGCTGTAAGTAGCCATCAGCCGACCCGGCGGCAAGCCAGCGCACACCAACGGTCGGCCTACCCAATGCCGGAGCCGATGGCTACTGCCTCAGGGTTTGACGACGAACGTCACGGTCGGGGGACTGGTGTAGCCAGAACCGGGGTTGGTGATCTGGACACCCTTCACGAACCACGAAACCACCAAACGACCATTGTAATCCATGGTTCTGCGCCCCACCTCGACGCTGCCGGCAGCGCCGGATCCTCCTCCTCCTGAGAAAACCGCCTCGAGTCGGACCTCGGTTCGGAAGTCACCCTCTGCGGTGACCCTCACTGCTGTCACCCGACCGTTGGCGATCGTGGCCACACCTGTGGCTGGAGTGTCGTTGGAAGCCCTCGCGGAGGGGCCGTTCTTTTTCTGATCCAGCGGGTTCTTCTGGAAGATGACCGCTTTGACTTTCAAATCAGGTGGCTCCGGGGTGCTGGAGAATCGATCCTTCTGTTGCGCTTCGACGCGCAACAGGGCGATGGCCAGACCCGCCACAGAGAGGAGCCCGCGCGGGTGAAACAGAGGAGTTCTCATACGATCACGGGATCAAGGTAGCCAAGGTGGGCTGTCCTCTCAAAGCCCATCTGCGAAACGGCGCCAGCCCTGCCGCGGGTCGCGTCTCTCCGGGTCGGATGGGTTCGGAATGCAGACCAGGCCACCTCCCGGCACCTCAGCGCCCCGGCGGGAGCACGGGCAGCGTCAGCATCGAGGACGTCGTCGTGCCGCGATGGATCCGATGGGTCGCCTTCCGGTAGTCCTCCGGACGTGCCCGGTAGATGTCCACGAATGTCTGTGGGTTGCGGTCCACCAATGGGAACCAGGTGCTCTGGATCTGGACCATCAGGCGATGGCCGCGACGGAAGGTGTGGCAGACATCGGGCAGGGTGAAGGCGATCCGCGTCACCTTGCCAGGCTCCATCGGTTCAGGCTTCTCGAAGCTGTTCCGGAATCGTGACCGGAAGACGTCGCCTCGAACCAGCTGCTGGTAGCCACCCATCACCACGTACGACGGGTTCGGTTCCGGCTCGGGATAGTCCGGATCGAACACGTCGATCACCTTCACGATCCAGTCGGCATCCGTGCCCGTCGTGGAGACCTGCAGCGACACCGGAATCGGACCCGCCACGGTCAGATCCTCCTCGAGCGGTTCCGTCGCGTAGACGAGCACGTCGGGACGGGACGCCGCAAACCGCTGGTCGTGGGTCGGATAGCCGCGGGGATAGTCCGTCGTGACCTCGAGGGTGAAGGGAACTGGCTTGGCTGGATCACTCACGAAGTCGTCGAACGTCTCGGGTGTCCCCTGCGGTGCATCGAATCGCAGGGCTCCGCCTTCCCGGAGATGGACCCCACGCGGGATCACGCCTGTCGGTGGCCAGTGGTCAAAGCGCCGCCACTGAGCCGTGCCGGTCTCGAAGACATGGGCCTCGGCCGAAGGGAACTTCGGGTCTCCCTTGAGATGGTGTCGGAAGAAGGGCAACTCCAGCTGCTGGCGGAAGTGTTCGGCCGTCTTCGCCCGGAAGCGGATGTCACCCACCTGCGAGCCGTCCTTGCGGTTCCAGTCGCCATGGGCCCAGGGCCCCATCACGAGCAGGTTGGTGATGCCCGGGTTCTGCGCCTCGGTGGAGCGATAGGTCTCCAGTGCCCCGAAGAGGTCCTCGGCGTCGAACCACCCCCCGACCGTCATCACCGCGCAGCGGATGTTCCGGAGATGCGGACGGATGTTCCGGGCCTGCCAGAACCCGTCGTAGTTCGGATGGCTCAGAAACTCGGTCCAGGCCTTGGACGCCCCCTTGAAGAGACGGCTGTCGGTGTTCACCGCCGAACCGAGGCGCAGGAAGAAGTCGTAGCCGTCCGGATTCCCGAACGGAGGTCTCCGGCCGCCGTCGCGGAGCGGATCATCCACCGGCATCTCGAACGCATAGAAGAACCCGACGTTCTGGGAGAGGAGGAAGGCGCCGTTGTGATGCAGGTCATCCCCCATGAACCAGTCGGCGATCGGAGCCTGCGGGGATGCGGCCTTGAGGGCCGGATGGGTGTCGATCATGCCCATCGAGGTGTAGAACCCCGGATAGGACATCCCGGTCATGCCCACCCGTCCATTGTTGCCGGGCACATGCTTCACCAGCCAGTCGATGGTGTCCCAGGCATCGGAACTCTCGTCGGTCTGGGTCCCCGCCTTGCCAGGCACAAACGGGCGGACGTGCTGGAAGGTTCCCTCGGAGGCGTATCGCCCCCGGACGTCCTGGGTGACGAGGATGAACCGGTCCTCCGCAAAGGCCCCCAGCGATCCCGACACCTTCGAGTAGCTATCAGGTCCGTAGGGCTTCAATCCATACGGGGTCCGCGTGAGCAGGATGGGCCAGGTCGTGGACGTGTCCTTCGGCACGTACACGCGGGTGAACAGACGGACCCCGTCCCGCATCGGAATCCGATGCTCATGCTTGGTGTAGTGCTCGGCCATCCAGGCCTCGGATCTGGAGTCGTCCGCCGCCGCGGCACGGGAGGTATCGATCAGCAGGACGGCGGCGACCAGGAGTCCGATGAGACTCCGCGGAGTGGAGGCGGGTGGCATGCGACGAGACTCCGCAGGGCCCTCCGCGGGGCAAGGGTAAAGACCCGTTGGGTCGCTGGGGCGGGGAGGGGAGGGGGAAAGAGAAAAGACGCACCTTTTGGAAAACCTCAGGTTGGGATCGGTGGGTGATGCAGTGCCCTGCGTCACCTCCTCACTCCTCCGCAAGACAGTAGAGATGCCGTTCGCCCCGCAGGATCAGCTCCCGCCCTCCAAGGGCAGCAGACGCACTGAACGAGTCGTCGAGCCGGTTCACCGACAGCACCGCGTTGTCCGCATCCTGCCTCAGCACCACCGTGGTCCCATCCCGGCCCGTGATGTAGAGCCGCCCGGCCGCCCCCACCGGGGACGCAAAGACGAAGTCCCGGATGCCCTCCAGCCGGACCAGATCCCCACGCAGCCGGCCCGTCGCCGGGTCGAGACGGACCAGCACGTTCTGGTTGTGCCGGAGATGGTAGAGCGTGTCCCCGTACAACAGCGGCGATGCGACATACGGGGTGAGCCGGCTCATGCGCCAGATGACATGATCGGTGGCTGTCACGTCACCCCGGGCGCCGGCAAGCCGGAGCGCCAGCATCGCCTGGGTGTAGTAGCTGTTCCCGGCGATCAGGATCCCGTCGTGCACGACCGGCGAGGCCACGACGTTGTCGGTGAGCCCTGCGCATTCCCACACCAGGGTTCCGGTCCTGAGGTCATAGCCCCGGACCCTACGGGTGGCGCTGACGACCACCTGGGGCTTGCCGTCCACGTCGACGATGAGCGGGGTCGACCATGAGGTCTTCTCATCCCGAGGGGTCTTCCAGCGTGTCGTCCCGGTACGGGTGTCGAAGGCCTCGATGAACGAGTCCTTCTCATGATCCCAGTTCACCACGAGGAGGTCTCCATGGACCACCGGGGAGCTGCCCTCGCCATGGGCGTGCAGGGTGGACATCCGGCCCAGGTCCCGACGCCACCGGATCGAGCCGTCGGAGCCAAGACAGTACAGACCCCGGGAACCAAACAGGGCGAAGATGGCTTGGCCGTCCGTCACGGGTGAGTTCGACGCCGGGCTTCCGGTGGAATGGCCGCCCTCGTGGGGCCATTCCTCCCGGACCGTCGTTCGCCACAGGACCCGACCGTCCTTCCGCGAGACCGCCAGCACCACGTAATGGTGTCGATGGGTGACCGGCACGCTGTCGTGGACGCCCGGGGCCTGGTCAAAGACCGGGGGCTGAGGATCACCCACCGGGACGGCGGTCAGGAGGATCACGGCGTCGCCGAGCAGGATGGGTGAGGCGTGTCCCTTGCCCGGGAGGGGAATCTTCCAGCGGACGTTCTGGGTTTCACTCCAGCGCACCGGGGGATCCGCTGTCGGGGAGAACCCATTGCCCTGGGGTCCTCGCCACTGGGGCCAGTCCAGCGCAACGGTGTGAGCACCGAAAGACGGGTGGCACAGGAGTGCGGCGAGGAGTCCGAGCGATGCTGAGATTCGGGTCCGCCGTGTTTGATGCCAGGCACAGGACATGGGGTGACGGTATGTCCAGCGGGGTTGCCAGCGCCAGAAACGGTGAAGGGGAGGGCACCACCTCGGCGGCGCTCAGCGGCGGAGAACGCGAGTCATCTCTGGGGTGGTGGGAGTTGTGGCGGATGCAGGGCACTGCGCCACCGGGTTCGGGAGTACCCCCACGGGGACGACGTCAATCGGATGCCTCCGGCATCCAGTCCCGCCGGCCATGAAACCGCACCCGCCGCAAACAACGAGGAGCCCCACGCCAGACCCTTCTGGAGGCGGACCCCCATCGGCCTGCTGACGGAACCAGGTTGACCCGTGTGCGCCTACCCATTAGCCCAGCCCGACGCCACCCGCGATGACCGCCACCCCTCCTGTCTCCCGTCCTCGCCAAAAGGTCCCGATCTTCCGCGTGGCCACCGCCACCGACCGTGATCGCGAAGCCATCTACCGGCTTCGGCATGCCGTGTACGCGCGGGAACTGCAGCAGCACCCGGAGAACCACGAGGGACGCCTCGTCGATCCGCTCGATGGCTTCAACCACTACCTCTGTGCCTGGCACCAAGGCGAGCTCGCCGGCTTTGTCTCGATGACTCCGCCTGGCCCCGGCCGCTACTCGATCGACAAATATTTCTCCCGTGCAGAACTGCCCTTTCCCTGTGATGGGCACCTCTTCGAGGTCCGGATCCTCACGGTCCTGCCCTCGGCACGTGGAAGCAAAGCGGCCCTCCTCCTCATGTACGCGGCACTGCGCTGGGTGGAGGCCCGTGGGGGCACCCGGATCGCTGCCATTGGCCGGCGCGAGGTCCTCGGCCTCTACGCGAAGGCGGGACTGCGTGGGACGGGTCAGTGCGTGCAGTCAGGGAAGGTTGAATTCGAGCTGCTGCACGCCACCACGGAAGAGCTCCGGGTCCGGGCCGACCAATTCGCGCAGCTGCTCGACCGGCTGGAGGCGGCAACCCACTGGGACCTCGACGTGGACTTCCGGCGACCGGCCGCGTGCTTCCATGGCGGCAGCTTCTTCAAGGCGGTCGGCGAGGACTTTGCGCGGCTGGATCGCCATCACGACATCATCAACGCGGATGTTTTGGACGCATGGTTTCCGCCCTCGCCACGCGTCCTGGACGCCCTCCAGTCCCATCTGCCGTGGTTGCTGCGCACCTCGCCGCCGACCGCCGCGGAAGGCCTTGTGGACGCCATCGCCGACGCCCGGGGGGTCCGTCCCGGAAACATCCTGCCGGGCGCCGGATCCTCAGACCTGATCTTCCGGGCGCTGCGGCATTGGTTGGATCGCCATTCACGCGTCCTCATCCTGGATCCGACCTACGGCGAATACGGCCATGTGCTCGAGCGGGTCATCGGCTGCGCGGTGGACCGACTCACGCTGTCGGCTTCGGACGGTTACGGAGTGCCAGTGGATCGGCTCTCCACCGCGCTGGGCCGGGGCTACGACCTTGTTGTCTTGGTCAATCCGAACAGTCCCACCGGCCGGCATCTGCCACGGGTTGCGCTGGAGCAGGTGCTGGAGGCTGTCCCGGCCGAAACCCGCATCTGGATCGATGAAACCTACCTTGACTATGTGGGGGCGGCGGAGTCGCTCGAATCACGCGCCGCCTCGTCGGACAACATCATCGTCTGCAAATCCATGTCCAAGGTGTATGCGCTGAGCGGCGCGCGGGTGGCCTACCTTTGCGCCGCCCCGCAGCAACTCGAGGCGCTTCGTGCCCTCACGCCGCCATGGGGGGTCAGCCTCCTGGCCCAGGTCGCAGCCGTGAACGCCTTGCGGGATCCAGACTACTACGCCGCCCGGATGGACCAGACCCACACCCTGCGCGAGGATCTGGCCGTCGACTTGAAGTCGCTCGGCTGGGAGGTGCTGCCGGGGTGCGCGAACTTCCTGCTGGTCCACCTGCCCGCCTCCGGACCGACCGCGGCCGGGTTGGTCCGACGCTGTCAGGAATCCGGACTGTTCATCCGCGACGCCTCGACCATGAGCCGGCAGTTTGGTTCCCGGGTGGTGCGCGTGGCCGTCAAGGATGCGGCGACCAACCGCAGGATGGTGTCCATCATCCGGGCCGTGCTCACTGGTGCCGGGGTTGCGCCTTCGGCATCCGAGGGCGGGTGATGCAGTGCCCTGGATCCCGGGGGGCGGAGCGCCCCTTCGTTGGTAGGGACCTGGTCCCGCAGGTCCCCATCTAAAACCGCGAGGGTGGAGCGAACAGGTCAGCCTGGCCGGGATCCTCTGACGCGTGGGTCTCACCCGTCCCCCTTCACGGGGGCGCCACGCGCCGCGGATCGGGATGGGGCCGTGACGGAGCACAGCCCTACCGGCATCGCCTCTGTCATGATCCCCCTCGCCTTTCCTCCGAGGCGTCTCCGTGTGAGTCCCCTCTGCATCCCTGAATCTGGCGATGTTGGCAGACCCGGGATGGACCTCAGGGTCCCCAGCGACCAGGGCTATCCACCGCTTCCTCCGAAGATCTTCCGCAGAAGGATCCGGGCGATGGCATAGAGGGGTGGGACTCCCACGGTCGGGTCGAGTGGTCGGCTCAGGTTGCCATCGGTCTGCAGGGGGATGTCGCTGACGTAGTAAACGAATCGGGATTGGACATCCTTCCGGACCACGCCGGTCTGTGCCGCGAGCTGGAGCTTTCGTGCAAAGAAGGACCCCTCCATCTCGAGGCCGGTGCATTTCCAGAATCTCCGATAGTAGTGCAGGAGGATCCGGTCCTGGAGCAGGGTGCCCGCAACGGTGAGGACCGGTCCCACATGCACTGGAATTCCCGGGGCTGCCGCCATGAGGTCCTCGGCCGAGAGATCGGAATTCTGAATTGGATAGCTCTCGTCGTTGGACTGGAGAAGAAACCCGCTGGGAAGCAGTAAATCACCCCGGTTTCCCATCAGTCCCCCGGCCTTGCCGAGGACGTTCACCGAACGGACCCGGGGTCCGAACAGGAACAGGAGGATTCCGAGGATTTCCTCCGCCTGATGGCCGAAGGCGAAGTCGACATTGACGAGAAGAGTGGGGCGCGGGGTCCGTCGGCCTCCGATCCCCGGATCGCAGGCTGAGGGATCGATCCGGCTGAGATCGAACAGGTCGACCTCGATGCCGGTGAAGGCGGTCGTCGAGATTCGCAGGTGTCCCACGGAACGATTCTCGCGCTCCTGTTCGGCCCGAAGGTCGGGCCGGCACGACAGCAGGTCCCGGGAGAGGACATAGGCGAGATCCTCCGGGCATCGCCATCGGTCTCCCCAAGGCCTCTCGGGTGACGGATTCCCGCAGAGCGCCGGCCGCTGGGTACGCCCCCAATGGAGGATCTCGTCCCGACGCCGCCGGTGGAATGGTGAGAGGCAATTCAGGACGGCGTGGGTGTTCGACGAGACCAGATGGACCTCGAGGTTTGGGTCGTCGAGGTCCATGAGCTCCTGGGCACGGTTCCGGATGGTCCTGACCCAGTGCTCGGTGGAACCGGAGTTGTATTTGCCCATGCCGGTATCGCATTCGATGGCGACGTCCTCATGGTGGAGCATCAGGGCGTGCAGGCGTGCTGCCAACTGGTCGCCCCAGATCTGACGAAGAGCCTCCCGCTGCGGTTCCGTGAATCCAGCATCCACCAGCAGCCGTTCCTCCCGACCCGGGTCGGGCCTCGTGGCCAGATCCCGGAGCGTGCACACCGTTTCGGACGAGGATAATTTTTTCCGGAGCTTCCGAGCCTCGATCGCATAGACGCACAGGCAGGTCAGCAGGTCGATCAGGTCGGAGACCGCATCCCGGAGAAGGACCACCACCTTCCCGGGGGCAACCTGCCACGTGGAGCGACGGCGGGTCGGGGTGGGAACGATTTCAAACCGTCCATCCGGATCCGCATAGACATCCGGCAGGCTGGTGGTCAGGAAGTAGAAGAAGGTGGTGGTGACCCGGTCCGGGAGTCGTGGCACGACATAGGCGAGGGCGCCGAGGTCGAGGTCCACACTGTCGAGGTGGGGATGGAGGGCAGGGGCGAGGGACCGGTAGAAGGGAACCAGTTGGCTGAGAAGGAACTCGCGGCGGCCGATCAGCTCGAACAGCCCAGCTTGGAAGTTGCGATAGTTCAGGAAGATCTGTTGTTTGGTCCTGAGGATGCCTGCAAGAGCCTGGGCAAAGGCAGGTTCTTCCTCGATCAGTTCGGCGATGACCCCCGAGGGAGCGGCCAGCACCTCGACCTCGCCGCTGGCCCGACAGGGTACGGCGCGACCGGACTCGAAGAGAAAGGCCCGTTCTCCGAAGTAATGGCCAGACTTCAGACGGGAGGAGACCTGTCCGTTCCCATCGAGGAATTCGATCTCGCCCCTGGCGAGGATCATGACCTCGGTGGAGAGCTGGCCGCGATCAAGGACGAGATCACCCGAAGCGAATCGCAGCCTCGACAGACGTGCAGCGGTGTTCCGTCGACGCGCAGGGGGCAGGAAACAGAACGGGCTGACCTGCTCGAGGAGCGCAGCCTTCGCCTCGAGATCTGGCTCGTGCGGGGAATCCATGGGTGCCTTGAGGGTGAAGGATCCCACCCTGCGGGAGGAGAGGATTCTGGAGCCGGTGGTCGGGATTGAACCGACGACCTACGGTTTACGAAACCGATACTGGGACTAGCCAACCGCTGCGGTCAAAACCCCTGGAAACCCCGGTTTCATTGTTATCAATGGTCGTTTTAGCAGCCTTTGAGTCATTCCGTCGACTGGAACAAAACGGAAGGAAAAGGCACCTCTACTGTTAGGAAATGTTAGGAAATCACTAGTGCCCACCTGGGGGGAGGGGGCTGACACCTCTTTGCGGGCCGAGAGGCAGACGGATTCCTGAGCAGGAAAAAATTCCGCGAAGGGGCAGGGGGTGATTCGAGTGCCGT
>CAZZKQ010000092.1:0-1763 GCA_964654875.1 uncultured Verrucomicrobiota bacterium
TCCTCGTCGAGGAGCTGCTCGAGGGCCGCATCGGCTTCTATCCGACCTACGGTAACACGCTGATGGGGCTTGCCGCGAGCGTGCCACTCCAGCCCGAGGACAACTTCAGCGTCACCTACTATGCCCCCCAGCCGCGGGCGGTCCTGCGGGTCGTGAAGCCCAATTCCACCCACGAGCTCGTGGCCTACGGGGAATTCGGCCGGGTCGAGCTCACCACCCTCACCAAGGAGTTCTTTATGCCGCGCTTCCTGGAGCGTGACGAGGCCATCCGCCGCGCCCCGCGTCCGCCCTACGCCTGGGATGGCGTGGGCGATGTCCGGCCCTTCGGTGCGATGGAGAAGAACATCGTCGAGGGCGTCTACTGACGCCTCTCCACCGAGACAAGGGACGTCATTCCTGGAACCGGGCCGCGAATTTTGGCGACTGCCGGAGGAAGCAGATCGGGTTCTGGTAGATGACCCGGTCGATCGCCTCGGGGGACCATCCCCGGCGGCGCATCTCGAGGGCCGTCCGGGGGATGGCCAATGGGACGCTCTCACCCCAGTCGCACGCGGAGTTCATCCAGAGCCGGTCGTGCCCGTGGACATCGAGGATGTCCACCGCCCGGGCCGGGGTGCACTTGCTGATCGGATACAGGGTCATGCCCGCCCAATGGCCGCGATCGAGGACCCTCTTCACGGTGTGTTCCTCGACATGATCAATGAGCACCCGCTCCGGACGGATGCGGGGCTCGTTCTTCAGGACGTCGAGGATGAGCTGGGTGCCCTTGGACTTGTCCTCGAGGTGCGGGGTGTGGACGAGAACCAGCTGATCCCTCCGGGCCGCGAGATCGACATGCTTCTCGAGGATGCGGAGCTCGTTGCGGGAATTCTTGTTGAGTCCGATCTCACCGATGCCCAGCACGGTGGGCTTGTCGAGGAACTCCGGGATCACGGCGAGGACATCCTCGGCGAGGGCGAGGTCCTCCGACTCCTTGGGGTTGAGGCACAGCCAGCAGAAATGGGGCAGGCCATATCTTGCCGCCCGGGCCGGCTCGTACTCGGTCAGCTGGCGGAAGTAGTCGCGGAATCCCTCGACCGAGCCCCGGTCGAACCCCGCCCAGAACGCGGGCTCGCACACGGCCGCACACCCGGCGGTGACCATGTCCTGGTAGTCGTCGGTGGTCCGGCTGACCATGTGTCCGTGGGGCTCAATGTAGCGCATAGCGTCACCCAATGGACGGCGCTGGAAGGCGGGCCGTCAACTCCGGGGAACACCGGAGGGCGCCGGTTGGCCTCCCCCGAAAGAAAAACGGCCGGGCAGAGCCCCGGCCGCCATGAAGAGGAACAACGGAGGATCCAGTCGTCTCAATCCGCCTGATTCGCCGGGCGTTTGCTCGGCTTGCCCCCCTGGGGCCCGCCTTCGCCGCCACGACCGCCACCGGGGCGTTGCTTGCCACCGCCAGGACCCCCAGGACCCCCAGGACCACCGGGGCCCCGACCGCGCCGCTCCTCCTGCATCTTCTCATACTTCGCGAACTGGTCCGGGGTCAGGATGCCCTTGATCTTCGCCGTGGTCGCGGAACGGATCTCGCCCATCTTCGACCGACGCTGCTCCGGGGACAGGTCGGCGTTCTGACGCAGGGCACGCTGCTGGTCCATCTGGTCCTTGAGGATCTCGCGGATCTTCGCCGCCTGCTCCTCGGAGGCACCGATCTCCTGCAGCCAGGCATCGCGCTGGGGACGGCCCGCATCGCCACGCTTGCCCCCTCCACCCGGTCCACC
>CAZZKQ010000092.1:1863-9677 GCA_964654875.1 uncultured Verrucomicrobiota bacterium
CCTCCACCCGGTCCACCACCGGGAGGAGGGGTCGGCTTGTCGCCATCCGCCCCGAGGGCGACGGGCAGGGCGAGGGTGGCCACGAGGGTGAGTACCGAAAGGAAACGTGATGTGAGATGCTTCATAGGTTCACCGGGGCAGACGTCGGCCCCCGTGTCACGGTTACAGGGGAACTTTCAAGGGTGCCGATGCCTCCGAGAGAGGCGACCGCGCCATCAAGAATTCCATCGGCCCAGACCGTCTTCGGAGGCTATGTTCCTCCCGTGCACCGCAGCACCCAACAACCGGTCCGCCCCGGGGCGATTCGAGGGTTCACCCTCCTCGAACTGCTCGTGGTGATCGCGATCATCGCGGTGCTGGTCGCGGTGCTGCTGCCGGCCCTCGGCAAGGCCAAGAGCCAGGCGAAGAAGGTGAACGAGATCTCATCGGCCCGTCAGCTGATGCTGGGCTGGACCCTCTACGCGCAGGACCACCAGGAACGCGTCCTCAAGGGATACAAGCACTTCCAGCCCGGCGAGCCCCTGCCGATCGACCGGTCCGGCAACCCGGTCCCCCACCCGATCAACAGCCGCTACCCGTGGCGCCTCGCGCCGTGGCTGGGGAAGAATTTCGGGGTGATGTACGCCAACGAGAACGCTCCCCTTCTTCGTCAGTTCGAGTCGATGCCCGATCCTTTCATCGCCACCTACGCGGCCAGTGTCTTCCCCTCGCTGGGCATCAACGCCACGTTCGTGGGAGGGGATGACCTGGAACTGCCTCCCGTGCCCCGAGCCTTCGAGCAGTTCGGTGAATTCTGCGTCCTGCGCACCTCCGACGCCAAGCGGCCCGACAACCTCCTCGTGTTCTCGTCGGCCCGGGGACCGTTCGAGGGCAAGGTCGTGAACGGCTTCTATCAGGTGAAGTCGCCCCACTTCATGGCCCGCCGATGGTCTCAGGACTTCAACCCCGCCGATGGACCCGAGGCCTGGGGACACGTCCACCCCCGGTTCTCGGGACGCGCCGTCACCGGCATGCTCGACGGACACGTCGAGGCCATGAACCACCGTGAACTGCAGGACATGCAGCACTGGTCCAACCAGGCCGACCGGCCGGATTGGTCGCTGCAACGGGTGCGATGATCCCCAGAGGACGTCGGGGCTCCGAAGGCTTTCGGTGTTCCCCGCCCCGCCCCTCTGCCGGAAGCTTCCAGTCCGGCCTCAGTCCGGCTTGTGGACCGAATGGCACTTCTTGCAGTCCGACGCCGCTTTCCAGCTCACCAGGGCCCCGGGAGCATTGTTGGCCAAGGCCACAGCCGCCTCATGGAGCGCGGTCGTCTTCTGGGTCCAGCTCGCAGGGTCACCCTTGACCGGCTTGTTCAGCGCCAGCTGCTCGGTGAGATAGGCCATGCGCATCTTGTCGGCCTGCGTCCCCTTGTCCTGGCTCAGCCGAGCGGCGATGGAACCCTTGCCCTCGAACCCTTCCTCCATCACCTGCTCGGAACTGAGCTTGGGCTTCGAGGACGTGGTGGAACATCCGGCGAGGAGACCGAGACCAACAGCGGCCACGATCAGGGCCGAATTAGGAGTGGCGTGAGATTTCATGGAGGCGTATGACCTCCAGAAGTTCCCCGTAATCAGGTCGCAGATCCAGCCCGGAAACCGGAAAACCATGTCTGCATGGGATGCCGTTACATCCATTTCACCTGGTCGTTCCTCCCGGATTCCACTCCGGAGCGACACGCTTGCCGCCCATGAACCCGCCAGCGACCCAACCGGGAAACGAGTCGTTACGCGACGCCTACGCACGGCTCAACGGCTGCGCGCCCGAGGCTTTCGAGCGCCGGATGTTCGTCCGCTGCGTGTCCCCGGGATATCGGCCCCTCGCCTTCATCCTGATCCGACTGGTACCGGACTGGTTCAGCCTGGACCTGGAGGTGCTCGAGGACATCGGGCGTTCCACTCGGCTGGATGAGGTCCGGGAGCTATGCGGTGACTTCAAGGTGGGGGTCCGACACCGCCCCAGCTTCATCCGGGACACCCTCGGACTCCGGACCTCCGGGCGACGGGTCTTCGCGATCGCCCAGCAGATCCTGGGGCCGCGACCGTCCTCCTGAGCGGAACACCGTGCCGAGGCCTCAGGTCCAGTGGACCCGTTCGCCCCGGGTTGGGTTCCCAGACCCGGCCACCAGCTTCTCCTGGGGGTTCCGGAACCGGATGCCGGCGAAGTCCATGTAGTGGTCGAAGACCTCCGTGTTCTCGACAAAGCCCCGGAAGCGTTCCGCCTGGGGACCCAGGGCATGGATCGGGACATGGTCCGACGTATGGGCCGTGCTGGTGAAGCTCACGCCCAGATGGTTCGCCAGGACCTGCCCCAGGGCTGCGTGATCTGAATTGAGGCCATCGAACAGGCTGTATCCCTTCTTCTGGACGAAGGGGGTCAGGGCATCGACCCGGCGGCTGGACGGCGCGTAGCCCGTCGACTCCTTGAGGATCGCGATGCGATCGGCGGTCGTTTCGGCGAGCTTCAGCCGGTTGAGGATCTCCCCAACTGACTGCCGCATCGCGGAGACGTTGCGGAAGACCTTGGAGCTCTGCCCATAATGGTCCCCGAGTCCGTTCAATCCCGGATTGCCGGTGGCATGGTCACTGGTCATCACCAGCAGGGTGTCGGGGTGTTCCTTCTGGAACTCCAGGCAGACATCCAGCGCCTCGTCGAACCCGATCAGCTCGAGGATCGCCGCCGCGGCGTCGTTGTTGTGGCATCCGTGGTCCACGCGTCCCCCCTCGACCTGCAGGACGAAGCGGTCCGACGCCGCAAGATGTCTCAGCGCCGCACGGGTCATCGCAGCCAGGGACGGCACGGGATCCAGGCGGGTCAGCCCACCCTTCTGGTCGACGACATACGGGATATGGCTCGGGGAGAAGACCCCCAGCCATCGACCGTCTCTGGGAGCAGCGGCGAGATCGGCCGGGTTCTGCAGCACGGCAAAGCCCGACTTGCGGAAGTCCGCCAGCAGGTCGCGCTGGTCCTTGCGCTCCTTCGCCAGGAAGAACTTCCGGCCACCACCCAGGGCCACATCGACCCGCCGATCCAGATACTGCACGGCGATGTCCTCGGCATCGTCGCGGCTCTTGACCGACGCGATGAATCCCGACGGGGTCGCGTGGGTGATCTCGGCGGTGGTCACCAACCCACGCTTCCAGCCCGCCTCGCCCAACAGTTCATAGAGGGTCAGGAGGGGACGCCCCCGGCTGTCCTGGTTCACCTTGCCGTTGGGGATCCGCACCCCGGAACCCCAGGCGGAGGCGGAGGCCGAGGAATCGGTGACCAGGGAGTTCTGGGACCTCACATCCATGGTGCCGACCTGGAGATCGGGACGCCGCAGCAGGTCGAACCAGGTCAGACGGCGTCCGCGATGGATCTGCGAGTGGTGGTCCGCACAGGCCAGGATCCCGGACCCCATGCCGTCAGCCACGAGATGGATGACGCGAAGCGGCGCCCCGGATGCCGGGACGTAGGCCGGCACGGTGGGCCCCTGGCCGCGGGTCGGAGCGGAAGCGGCTCCGCCCGGGGAATGGGCACACCCGGCGCCGACCCACGGCGCCGCAATCAGGGACTGGAGGAAGTGACGACGACGATTGTCCATGTCGGATGACGGAAACACCTAACGGGTTGGCGGATGCTGTCATTCGAAGATGTTGGGGAAAACGTGAAAAGCCGGTGACGCCTCCCAAATCCGGTCGGCGGATGCGAGAGGGCGGTGGAGCGTCACCCTGCTTGGGACTTGCCATCCGGTTGCCGTCGCGAGAAGGACTGGCCCGTTGAATCCCAGCCGCTGGATCCTCCTCGCCGTCGTCCTCCTCCTCGACGTGCTCCTCGTCGTCGTCTGGCAGCATCGTCTCGAACATCGCTTCGATGATCTCATCCAGACCGCCGCACGGCGCTATGGGGTGGATCCATCCCTGGTGAAGGCGGTGGTCTGGCAGGAAAGCCGGTTCGATCCCGATGCCCGGGGAACCGTCGGAGAGCTGGGCCTCATGCAGGTGACCGAGGACGCGGCACTGGAATGGGTCTCCGCGGAACGGGTGAAGGGGTTCCACAAGGACCATCTTCTCGACCCCCGCACCAACACCCTGGCCGGGACCTTCTACCTGGGAAAACTGATCCGAAGATACGCCCAGACGGACGATCCCCTGCCGTTCGCGCTGGCCGACTACAATGCAGGCCGCGGGAATGTGCTGAGGTGGATGACGGGAGCGGCCAGGACGAACGGCCAGGCCTTCACCCAGGCGATCGGATTCCCATCGACCCAGACCTACGTCGGATCCGTCGCCTCGCGATTCCGCAAATACCGGTCCGAGACACGGCCTTGAGGGGCACGACCGGACTCCATGGATTGGCAGCCCGACCCGGACTCATCCAGTCCGGGGGCGCTGGCGTGTGATCTGGATGGCCACGAGCATCAGGATGACGTTGCAGGCGGCCATGATCTGGGCGACCTCGCGGAAGGCGACGAGCGGGGGCGAGGCCAGGAAGTGGCCGCGGAGCGCCAGGAGCAGCCCCATGAACAGCAGGGCCACACCCAGGGCCCAGGGGACGATGCCGAACCGTTCCTGTGCCAGGAGGTTGCTCACGAGCACATTGGCCACGGCGTAGGCCAGCATCGCCCAGGCACACCACGGGACGAGGTCCGCGGCGGCCCACCGCTCGGGCGACCGGAAGAAGAGGATCTGCAGGGGCAGCTTGGGGAAGAGCGTGAAGAAACCGACGCAGACCGACCCAACCCCGAGAGTTCCCAGCATTGCCATCGTGAGGGCATTGCTCTGCGAGCCACTCTCGGAGCTTCGCACAATCTTGGGGAACATCACCATGGCCAACGGCACCGTGATCTGGGTCATGGCAAACCCGATCATGGCCGCCGGGAGGTATCGCTCACCGAGGAGGAACTCATCGGCCCGGTCCGCAGGGATGATGGCCTTCAGGAAGACGCTGTCGAAATTGACGAGGGCCAGCATCGCCCCGGCACCCACGGTGAAGGGCAGGACACGTCCCAGCCATGGACCCCACCGGAATCCCGAGCCGGGATGGAGCCAGAGCCTCCGGCTGCCCCACGCGGCGAGCACCATGGACGCCGCCATGGCGAGAAATGCGGCAGTCATCGCCCCGACAGCTCCCGAGTGCAGCCCCAGAACGGCCAGGCACATGCCGGCGAATCGCAGAAGCCCATCGAGAATGCTGACCCAACCCAGGGTGCCAAAGTCCTCCAAGCCCTGGAGGGCTCCACGGAGCACCGGGGTGACGAGCCAGAGCAGGGCCACTCCAAGCGTGGGCCAGATCACGCGGCCATCACCGAGCTTGAGATGCGCATTGATCGAATCAAACGACAGGGCCGCCACCACGACCATCCCCAGCCAGAGCACGAAGACAGCCACCAGAACCTGGCGGATCGTCGAGGACAGCTCCCGGAGTCGGACCTCATCCAGCGCCGCCGCGGTCTGGCGGGCGAAGGCGTTCTGGAGTCCGGCACTCGGGATCCCCAGCAACAGGAAGAGCCGCAGCATCGCGAAGAAGATTTCGTACTGCGACGTCGCCATCTGGCCCGCGACCGTGTGGACGGCGGTCATGAAGGCCCCACCAAAGACGGTGGCGAACGACAACCAAGCGCTCTGCCGCAGAAAACTGCCGCGGGTGGATTCTTTCACTGGCGGTTGGATACCGTCTCCCACAGGAACCGGCGAGCAGAACCGTCCGACACAGAACCCCAAGGGATCGACACACGGACGGCAGGTGGAGGCCGCAGGACCCGCAGCCTCCACCCCCATGCCGGGCTCAACGGGACGCGAGAGGCTCGTCAGGACCCACCTTGTGGATCGTGCCGATGATCTCGGATCGCAGTTCCGTCCCATCCGCCGCCGAGATGGAGTAGCGGACGCTGTACTGGTCGGCCTCGGTCATCCCCGGGATCTCAAGGAACAGGGTCCGCCTGTCGGCCGCCAACCGGGCCGACTTCACCTCGAGCCGATCATGCGCCTGCTTGGCGGGATCCTTCACCGACAGCTCCGGCGAACCATAGCCGCCACTGTACCGGTAGTTCCAGACCTCGACGGCATAGCTGGACGCATCCTGGGCGGTCGCCGCGTCCAGATCGGCACTGAACCGGATCCGGATGCCATTCTTTGCGACGTGCGATTGGACCGGCATCTGGACCGGCTTGCCCGTGTGCCGAACGCGATAGAATCCACCGTCCCGGGTCGCGGCATTCTGCCAGCCCTTGAGACCACACAGGTAGAGCTGGCCGTCCTGGTCGCTGAAGCGTCCGCGCATGATGCCGCTGGAGAACTTCAGACCGAACGGGACCATGCTGGCCTGGACCGTGTCGCCCACCTTGTCCATCAGCACCGCGTAGAGCAGGCACTTGCCATAGCTCATGAACAGCGGAGCCCCCTTCCAGGGTCCCCATCGGTCGCTGGTGACATAGACCTGGCCGCCGCTGGAATTGTCCCAGCGCATCGGCAGCCAGCAGATGGGTTCATCATACGAGGTCGGGATCGGCATCTCGCCGTCCCAACCCCTGAGCTTGTTTGCAGCGCGGGCAGCCGGGTCGCTGGGGTTGACCTTGATCTCCCGTCCGTCCGGGTATTTCAGGGTCAATTCACGCTGCGCCGCGGGCACCATCCCAAGGAAGGAGCCGGGGCGCACGAGGTTGAGCTTCGAGGACGGCATCCAGTGCCCCTGGTTGTCGCCCACCAGGACCGTGTCGTCCGGCCCGACCGTCATGCCGTTCGGCGCCCGGAGACCCGTCGCGAAGACGTCGAGCCTCTTCCCGTCGGGCGAGACCTTGAGAATGGTTCCCTGATGCGGTGACGAAACGCTCGGTTCCCAGGGCGCCCCCTTGGCGTAGTAGAAGTTCCCCTTCGAGTCCGTGTGCAGGTCCAGGACGAACTCGTGGTAGTTGGGGGTCACCACGGTGTCGTTGTTGAAGTTCTCGTAGAAGTCGGCCTCGCCGTCCCCGTTGAGATCCTTCAGCCGCGTGATCTGGTCCCGACCCGCCACGTAGATCTCCCCCTTCACGACCTTGAGTCCGAGCGGCTGGAACAGCCCGGAGGCAAATCGCTTCCAGGTCAGCTTCTTCAGGGTCGCATCGATACCCGAGACGATCCAGACGTCCCCATGGAAGGTGCAGATCGCGGCACGCCCTCCGGGCAGGAAATCAAAGCCGCCGAAGAACATGCTGACCTGGAACGGGTTCGGGAATGGCTCCGTGATCGTGTCGACCGCGTAGGGGCCGGACTCGGAACCCAGCCGGCCTTCCGTCACCAGCGTCTCGGTCCAGCGAGCAGCACCGCCTCGGGTCAACGGTTTCGGCGAACCGGATGCGGTGAAACTGGACACGGGACCCGAGGCCGACAGCGCAATCGTCAGGGGCTGGTTTGCCGACACCCGATCGAGATGAAGGACGAGATCGCCATTCGGCAGTAGCTTCACAGTTCCAGTGGTCTTGGGACCCGCCTCCCATCCCACGGACAGGGGTAAGCCATTCGTCTGCATGAACAGCCCACGCCGTTCGGGAAGCGCGATGGCGGGAACCTTCTGGTCGATGCCGCTCGCCAGCAGCACGGAAACCGACTTCGCCGCCCCTCCGAACTCCAGGGTCCGGGTGAACACCGGGGTCTTGCCCTCCGTGACGTTCGGGGTCTCCAGGACCGGGACACCCCCAACCGTGTAGCTGAGGACCACCTGGTCACCGTTCACGTAGAGTCCCGAGTAGTGGGCCCAATCCTTCGGCAGCGGTCCCTGGGGAGGCACTCGGGGATCCGACAAGGCTTCCTTGGGCC
>CAZZKQ010000093.1:0-9659 GCA_964654875.1 uncultured Verrucomicrobiota bacterium
CGTGCTGGGACGACGGGAGCGCGGCACGGGGAGTTGGACGCGATTGCGTGGTGGAGTGGCAATTCTGGGAGTGAGACGCATGCGGTGAAGGGGAAGCAGGCCAACGCGTGGGGGTTGCATGACATGATGGGGAATGTGTGGGAGTGGTGTTCGGACTGGTACGGGGACTACCCAGGCGGGAGCGTGACAGATCCGACGGGTCCGGGTGAAGGCTCCTACCGCGTGCTCCGCGGGGGCTGCTGGGGCATCGGCGCCAAGTACGTGCGCTCGGCCTCCCGGATCAGGGAAGACCCGGGCGGCCGCAACGACGCCCTGGGCTTCCGCCCGGCCCTTAGTTCAGCTCGGTGAGCTCAAGCTCGCCGGAGGCGGGAGAGCGGAGCGGCTGCGGAACCGGAGTCGTGAGCGAGTGGAACGGGCAGGAGCGGAGAGGGCCAGGTCATGGAGGTGGGGTTCTGGTTTCCGGAGGGAGAGGGTTATGGGGCGGTACGGGGCGGGCTTTCAGCCCTTTGAAAAATGGGGGCGAATTCCTGGGGCGATGCCCCAGGCTGGTATGGAATGGGGCCGTTGGCCCCGGGGATCCACAGCGTGGCGTCAGCGGAGATCACGGATACGGGATCACGGAGATCACGAACATGGGGTCAGGTCATGCCGCGGTTCCCCGCCATCCTCGGGTCAGACTTTCTCGTTGGGGGATCGGGGACCGTTTTTGTCTCCCAGTGAATACCACGTCCGGAATCCCCATCGGTCCTTCCGTCCGCCTCCATGGCGATCTCAGAATGGTCCATCCCGCTGCAGCAATGCCTCCCGTGATCCCCCTTCCGACACCCACCAATACCTCCCGTTTCGCCCTCCGCTCCTGGATCTCCGTCTTTCTGCTCCTGTTGGGATGCCAGATCGTCCCGGGTCCCCGCGCCAACGGTGCGGTCCTGTCGCTCGAAGGTGTTCACGTGGTTCCGCATCTGCAGTCGATGGAGATGCAGTATCGGAAGAAGCCGGACTTCAGCCTGGGTGCCCGGGTCGAAGTCTTCCTCCGCAACGACTCCGCGGAGACGCTGACCGTGCCGGCGTCGACCGATATCCGGCTTCGCGGACGGACCCCCGAGGAGCTGTTGGCGTCGGACGACTGGGCGTGGCACGACCTCCCATCCGCCTGGGGCGGTGAGCCGCTGAAGCTCCCTCCGGGCGCCATGACGGTCTGGAGTTGGAACGGCAAGCGGGCTCCCTGGGGTACGAACACCACCACCGACCTCTCGATCCACTGGCCCGGTTCCACCGCCGCCGAGCGCCTCGAGGTGCCCATCGCCAATCCCACAGCCTGGCTGTCCGCGGTGACCTTTCTGGGCGCGGCGACCCACCCGACTCCTGACTCCCTCGTCTTCCACGTCGTCAACGCCACCCCGGGGCCGCTGACCCTCAAGGGCTGTCGCCTCTGGCTGCCGGAGTCCCGGACCTCGTGGCGGGTGTTGCGCCCGCAGGCCTGGGTGGAACAGGGACTCAAGGCCTTCCCGGCCAATGGGGTCATCCCGGCCCACGATCGCGGCGGCGCCCGCGTGGCGACCGGACCGCTGCCCCTCACCTACGGGGTGGTCGAGGTGCGGCTCGTCGATGCCGCTGGCAAAACGGTGACGGTCTGGTCGCACCAGCGCATCAAGCGTGAGGTGTTCGACATCAGCGGCGGTTGGGTGCACGACACCAGCGGGGGTGGTCACAAGCCGCTCGAGTCGGTGCCGTTCCTGAAGACCCTGAAGCGGATCCATGTGAACACCGCGCACATCCAGGAGACCCCCGGCTACACGGACCAGACGGGTCCGGAGGGCCTCTACACGCGGTATCCCCTGAAGTACTTCAGCAAGCTGGAACCGACCTCCCACTACGACTCCGATGCCGTGCTGCCACGGGTCCACGCCGTCGAGTTCCTTGGAGAACCGCAATATGGCGGCGGGAAGCCCGTCTCGCCCCAGGACTGCTGGAAGGCGTTGTCGCCCTACGCGCCGACACGGCTGCCCACCTCGGTGACCCACAGCGAGGAGCGGATCTGGCGGTTCTACGCCGGCATTTCGGACTACCCCCACTACGATGCCTACCGGGTGACCGCGCCGTCGCCGGACGCCTGGGGGCAGTATGACCGCTGGGATGGCCAAAAGATCCGGTGGGGCGCACCGCTCGAGACCATCGGTGAGATGTGCCGCTCGCTTCGCGAGCTGAACCGCCCTCGTCCGACCGCGTACTGGTCGCAGGGCCCGCATCACGACTGGAACGGCTACGGCGGCCGCAAGCGGGGATCGCCGACACCCGACGAGCTCCGGCTGCAGGCCTATCATGCCCTCTCAAGCCGGATTACTTCGCTCTACTGGTTCAACCTCAGCCTCCGCTCGCTGGTGACCTTCCCGGACCTGATCGAGCCCATGATGCGCGTTGGACGCGAGATCCGGATGCTGGAGGACCATTATCTCGAGGGCGACGCCGTCGGGCATGAGCGGATCCTCCGCGATGGGATGCCCGACTGGGATCTGGATGTCGTGGCGGGCCCGCGGGGCGCGATCCTGTTCGCGCTCGATCTGGCGTATGAAGCGGACAGCGAGGAACGGGTGTTCCGGTTTGGTCCGCCCCGGGCGGTTTCCTTCCGCTTCCCGCTTCCGGCCTATCTGAAGTCCCCGGCGGAGGTGTTCCGGGTGGATGCCGATGGGATTACGGCGGTGGAGCACTCGGCGCGTGACGGCGTCCTGACCCTCCAGGACAAGGCCAGCCGGGTGGCGATCTATGTCGCCTCAGCGACGTCCGGGGAGAAGGCTCGCCTGGAGACCTGCCGCACCGCGCTGATGGCGGCGGAGCAGGGGATCGACTTCAACCCCGCCCAGCGCCCGGAGGATCTGGCGGTGCTTCGCGAGTTGCTCCAGGCGAAGAAGAAATGAAGGCGGTTTTGAGCTGGGACAGGATTCCATCGGGGTACTTGGCCCTCCCAGGCGGGTTCCTCGACTCCAGATGGCTTTCAGCCCATGGGACCTGAACGCGCCTCTCCAGGAGTTGCTTCAATCGGAGCCCCATCACCATGAATTCCACCGTCGCCATCGATTTTGAAGTCTCTCCAAAACAGCCGGCCGTACACCTTGCTGCTGTTTGGGTATCGGTCGCCTGTCTGGCGGTCCTGTGCCCGGTGCAGGGGGCACAGTCCTCCGTGACTTCTGGGGCCAATGGCACGGAGCCCACAGCCGTTGAACGCGTGGCCCCGCCCACGATCTACAGCCCGCCGGTCGACCGGTTCCGCTTTGGAGCCTATGGGCCCGGCGTGGTCTCGAATCCGGCGTTCTACCCGATTCCGCAGGATGCCGTGACCCGCGACACCTACCTGCGTTGGATGGAGGAGATGGATCTGTTCCGGCTTGTCGACACGCCCAAGGCAGGTCTTTCGGGTCCGCAGCGGTTCCTGCCGGTGCTCGTGAAGTACATTCAAACCGGGGAGCGACGCCAGGGCGAGGCCCTCATCACCATGCTGAAGGATTGGCACCGGGCGATGCGGGAGGAGGTGGCCCAGAAGGGCTGGACCGAGCAGTTCATCGAGGAACCGTGCTTCATCCCGCTCTACCGGAAACACCTGATCGCGGGCGGCCTGATGAAAGAGGACGAGGCGTGGTTCCGCGATCTCTGGCTGGACTACTGCCGCAACATCCATGTCTGGGGCTCGAAGCCCACCGAGTGGCGTGGGGGCTGCCATCGCTCGATGCCCGAGGCGCTGATGAAGGGGTTGGCCGCGAAGTGGTATCCAGACGTCCCGGAGGCGGCGCACTGGCGGCGGTATGCCGAGCTGGGCTTCAACGACTTCTGGAGGAACAAGGAGGTGCAGCAGAACGACACGGGATACTTCCCCGGGCCGATCTTCATGCTGCTCACCTGTGGTGACCAATACCTGGGGGATGACCGGGCGGCGACCGATCCCGGCATGCAGCGGCTCTGGAAAAGGCTGACCGTCGAGGTCACGCCGGACGGTGCGGTCAATCCCTACGGCCCGAATGGCGGCTGGAACAGCACGGCCGGGTTCCGTCTCTTCGCCCTCGAACTCGTGGCGGCACGGACGCGGAACGGCGAATACCGCTTCGCCGCCCACAGGGTGATGAACTATCTCCGGAGCCAGTCCAAGGCCATCCAGGGCGACGGATTCCTGCGCGAACGGGAGGTGGGCCAGCACGTGGCGCTGGCGTGGCTCTTCGCGGACGATTCCGTGATGCCCGTCATGCCGGACGCGGGGTCGCTGTGGAACCGACGCCTGGAGGCGGCCCGGATTCCGCATACCGACAAGGCCGTGGCGGAGCGGCTCTTCGGCAGCCCCGATCCCGATCCGGACAAGGGCCACATCTGCTGCTCCTGGTGGCTCACCGGCCGGGAATTCCCGGACAAGCTGGTGCTGCGCAGCGGATGGAATCCGGGGGACTTCTTCGCCCTGGTGGAACTGCATCCGACCAGCGTGCCCTACAACGCCGGCGCGATCCTGGGACTGAACCGGTTTGGTGCCGCGTTCACCCAGGGCGTCACCAGCAAGGGCGACTCGCCCGAAAACCGTCTCATGGTCGTGGATGTGGATCGCACGACCCGGCGCCGCATCCATCCCGACCGTCTCCGGTTCGATGAGGAGTGGAGGCCCGGGAAGATGCCGGACATCGAATCCGAGGTCTCGTTCTTCGAGGAACGGGCCGATGCGACCTTTGCGCGCGTCCGGGTGAAGAATGTGGACGGGATGCCGGCGGTGTATGAACGCGAGTTCGTTTTCGTGAAGAACGGATTCCTGGCGACCCGCGAAACCGTCACGTTCGAGGAGTCCTTCAAGGCCCGTGTCTCTCCGATCTGGAACACGAGGAACATCGGGTCCCAGGTCGGAACCCACTGGGCCAACACCTTCATGGGATCGTTGGTGGCCAACAACGGACAGGTCGAGATGCCGTCCCCTCCCGTGGACCTCCTCGTCTGGTTCGCCCCGCGACCAGAGTGTCGGCTGCAGGTGGTGGACCGCCTCGCCGAGGATCCCCGGGCGATCGCCTGCGGTGCGCAGCTGCGGTATGTCTGGGACGGCACGCCCAAGGTCGGGGACCGGCTCGTCTTCACGCAGGTCTACTACCCGCATGCACCCTACCGGCCCTCGATCCACAGCAACCACGCCGGAGCCAAGGCCAACTACGCCGACACCCTCCAGGCCACCGCCCATGCCTCCGGCATCCGGGTGGTCCGGGATGACCTCGACGCCACCGTGCTCCGGCTTGAGATGTCCCCCGGCGTCGTCGATTGGGTGGTCTTCAACCCGGGCGGGAACGAGGTGGAGGTCGCCGGTGGTCGGACCCGGAAGCCCTATGACCACGTCCGTGAACCGTGAACCCACCGCTCGACCCCGTCCCGGTGGTCCTGTTTGACTCGGGCAGGTACCCCCAAGTCCCGTGAACGCGATCCTTCTCCGCCTGCTGCTGGCCGCCTTTCTGGTCGTCGAGAGTGCCACCGCCGCCGAGGCGGGGAGACGCCATGCCGAGAATGAGCTGCAGGCGCGTCCCGCGATCCGGGTCACCGTCGGCCGCCAGGATGCCGATATCCTCGGCGTGGACAACCGGGCCCTGCAGGCGGCGGTCGACTATGTGGGGAACCTGGGCGGGGGTGTGGTTGAGATCGGTCCGGGTGAGTACCTGATGCGCGATGCGCTCCATCTCCGCAGCCGGGTGACGATCCGGGGAGCGGGAGCCAGAACGGTGCTCCGGAAGGAGCGGGAGCATCGGTCCCCGCTCGTGGCTGACGGGGACTTCGGCGAGGCGGCGATCACGGTCCGGGACCCCGGGGGATTTGCCGTCGGACGCGGGGTCTACGTGGCTTCCCGGTCGCAGCGAAACTTCCTTGGGGTGTGCGCGACGATCCTGAATTCGAGCAGCAACCACTTCACCCTCTCCCGGCCCATGAACGCGGACATCCTGGTCGAAGACGGTGGGTTTGCCGCCACGATCCATCCGGTCGTGAGTGGCCAGGACCTGGTGGATGCCCGGGTGGAGGATCTCTGCGTGGACGGCAATCGGGCCCAGAATCCGACGGTCGTCGACGGCTGCCGGGTGGCGGGGATCTTCCTCTACCGGGGAGACCATTGCGTCATCAGTAACTGTGTGGTGCGTGGCTACAGCGGCGACGGTATCAGCTTCCAGCAGTCGAACGATGTCCTGGTGGAGGGATGCGTCGTGGAACGGTGCGCGGGTTTTGGCCTGCATCCCGGCAGTGGTTCACAGCGTCCGACGGTCAGGGGCTGTCGGTCCGTCGGGAATGACGGGGACGGCTTCTTCTTCTGCTGGCGGGTTCGCGGGGGTGTGGCCGAGGACAACTGGCTCGAGAACAACGGTGGATATGGGATGTCCATCGGACACAAGGACAGCGACAACGTCATCCGGAAGAACACGATCCTCGGCAACCGTCGCGGTGGGGTCTATTGGCGTGCGGAGACCGAGCCCATGGCGGCCCATCGGGTCACCTTCGAGGACAACGCGGTACGCGACAACGAGGGCTGGGGAATCTTCGTGGATGGGGCGACGCGGGGGACGATTCTCCGGAACAACCGGGTCGAGGACACGGGCGTCGGCCGGCAGAAAACCGCCATCCGGCTTGGAAAGGGTGCAGGCGAGGTCGTCCTGGACGGGAACCAGATCCAGGCCGCCACGCCAGTGCTCGACGAACGGGAGAAGCGGTAGCGTGGTCGAGTGAATCTCAGACGGCGGACGACCATGGGCCTGGTCGAGGGATGGGCGTTGGGTTTGGCCATGACTTCGGGACGGATCGCGCTGTGGGTGGTCCCGCTCGGGTGGTGTAGGTGGTGCTGACAGCCGGGAAGGGGGTACACGGGCGCGCCGACGGTGGATATCGAGGTGCCGTCGTCACTCGCCCCGGAGGTCTCGGTTTTTACTTCTATTCTGGACGTGAATAGATTTGATTCATGCCGTGGAATTGATTCGGAAGCGGTGGTTGACCGGACGTGTTCAGGCGGCGCTGGAGGCGCTTCCTGTCGTGGTGCTCACTGGGGCGCGCCAGACGGGCAAGACGACGCTCACCCGGGGGCTTCCGGAGCGGCGGTCGTTCCTGAGTCTGGACGATCTGGATGTTCTGGGGCAGGCCCGCTCGGATCCGGACTCCCTGTTGGCATCGCGTCCACTGACCTTGGACGAGGTGCAGCGTGCCCCGCAGCTGCTGCTGCCGATCAAGCGACGGGTCGATCAACACCGCGTTGCCGGTGAGTTCCTGCTGACCGGCTCGGCCAACCTGTTGTTGATGGATGCGGTCGCCGACTCGCTCGCAGGAAGGGCGGTCTATCTGGATCTTCCTCCCTTCTGCCCATCGGAATGGACGGGTCGGCTGGATGGCCTTCGGCCTTTGGACCGTCTGTTCGAGGAGGATTTCAGGCCCGAGGAGTGGCCAGACGAGCCCGGGGACTGGCAGTCCTGGATGATGGGCGGCGGATTCCCGGCAGCGCTGGCGGCACCCACCCCGGACGCACGACAGCTCTGGTTCACCGGATATGTACAGACCTATCTGGAGAGGGACCTGAGGCAGTTGAGTGCCGTGTCGAATCTCCCGGACTTCCAACGGGTCATGGCCCTGGCAGCCAATCGATGCGCGCGATTGCTCAACCAGTCCGAGCTGGCCCGTGATGCGGCACTACCCCAACCCACGGTCCACCGGTATCTGAACCTCCTCGAGACCGGCTGCCTCCTGGTCCGGTTGAGTCCCTTCACCACCAATCCCACCACTGGTGTCGTGAAGGGAAAGAAGCTGATGTGGAGCGATTGTGGCCTTGCGGCGTCGCTTGCAGGCATCCGGAGCCCCTCGGATCTGAAACGGAGGCTCGACCTGGGGTTCTGGCTTGAGCAGGCGATCTTCCAGACCCTCCAGACGTGGCGTGCGCTGGACCCCTCCCGTCGCCGGATCCAGTTCTGGCGTGACCGGTCGGGTCGGGAGGTCGACTTCGTGCTCGAGAAGGACGGGGTCCTGGTCGCGCTGGAGATCAAGCTCTCGCGGCAGGTTGCTCCCTCCGACGCCGACGGTATCGAGGCATTCCGCGAGCGGGTGGGGCGATCGCATCGGTTCCAGCGCGGTGTCGTCCTCCATGGAGGAGGTTCCCGTCCACTGGGGCAGGACCTCTGGGCGCTGCCCTGGGGTTGGATGCTGCCCGCCGGGCACGGCCCGAGCCCGGAGGCAATGCGGGATTGACCGGCAGGCGTCTGCTCCGGCGGGTTTCGTCGGATCCACGGCGGCTCATGGTGCGGCCGCCGACGAAGGATCCTGCTCGCCACCGGCGCGGGCTCATTGGCAACGTCTCGGAGGGGATGAGCTGCGATGACGTTGTCGAGGCCTATTGGCCCAAGGATCTGTTCGAGCAAGGCATCGGTTGGGTCTTCATCGCACGCATCAAGGGTGGGGGACGGAAAGCGGTGGTCTCGGTGTTTTTGGTGGATGTTTTGTGTCGCGGGGTGAAGCAGGCCCACCATGAGGTATGCGATCCTGAGTTCTACAGACGACGCATCCGAGACCACTACCTATCCGAATTCGAGATGGAGAGAATTGAGCCCGGGCGGGCACTCGCTCTGGTGGAGCAGGCGGTCCGGTATGCCATGGACCTAGGGCTGGCCCCCGACGCTGGCTATGAGAAGGCCTCCCGAATCTTCAGGCAGATCCCTGCGACTTCGAGCAGCGAACGCTTCGTGTTCGGCCGCGATGGCAAGCCGTTCTATCGAAGCGGGCCCCGGGAAACGGAGTCGGACGCCAGAAAGGTCGTGGAGCAGTTGGCCCGTCGGTGTGGAGTCGGAAACTTCCACTACATTGTGGCACTTGATGATCCATCGGCCTTGAAGTGAGCGACAAAGCGGTATCGCGCTCGTGAATTCCAGGTTTTGACGCCCGTGACCCAGGGTTCTCCGTGGGCAAAGGCGTCTCTTTCACGAAGACGAGTCCTTGGAACGCTCGACCCAGTTGAAGAACGATGGGAAGGACCCGGGTCGGGCATTCTGTACCCGAGGTCGAAATTCCCCGTTCCTATGAAACCTCTCGTGTCCCTGCTGCTTCTGCTCTGCGCATTCGCTGGAGAGCTCTGCCGGTCCTCCGCCGAGGAACCGCCTGCCTATGTCCCGAAGGGGTTCTCGCTGCAGTGGCAACCGGATCTGGCGAGCGATGCCATCCTGGGGCAGCTCGAATTCACCGATCCCAAGGCGTGGCGTCGGAGCACCAACGCCGGCCGGGCGGCTCTCGAGCTCATTGGGAACAGCCAATACGCCGCGAAGGTCCGATCCCCGAGCAGCATTGCGGTCCTGGCCACGCGGCGTTTCGGCGACTTCCTGCTCGAGGCCGAGCTGCTCCAGACCGGAGCCGACTATGGGCATCGGGATCTGTGTCTGTTCTTTGGGTTCCAGGACCCCGGCCGGTATTACTACGCCCATTTCGCCAGCAAGACCGATCCCGAGGCGAACCAGGTGTTCGTCGTCGACGGCAAGCCGTTCACGAAGATCTCCACCCGGACGACCGAGGGAAGCCGCTGGGGACAGAACGAATGGCATCGGGTGAGGGTCCAGCGTCTCGGCACCCGGATCACGGTCTGGTTCGACGACATGACGACCCCGGCGATGCTGGCGGCAGACGCCCGGTTTGGCGCGGGTTACCTC
>CAZZKQ010000094.1:0-5920 GCA_964654875.1 uncultured Verrucomicrobiota bacterium
GTGACCAGGATCAGTCCGCGGGGACGCCAGAGCAGCTCCTTGACGCTCGGCGGGATGCCGATCTGCTCCATGGTGAGGAGCTTGCTGGGGATCTGCCGGAGGACGAGGGCGTAGTTGCCCTTTTCCTTGAAGGCCGAGACGCGGAAACGCGCCATCTCACCGAAGGCGAGCGCAAAATCCGCGCCGCCCTTCTCCCGGATCTGCTGGATGTGGTCCTCAGAGGTGATGGACCGCATCAGTTCCTCGGTATCCTCGGGCTTGAGCGGAGGGCCATCGACGCGGTGCAGGATGCCGTGGAGGCGGATGACCGGGGGAATCCCCACCCGGATGTGCAGGTCGGCGGCGCCCTCGGACACCATCAACTGCAGCAGATCGGACATTTGGTAGGACATGCGAAGAATCCTTTGGAAAACGGGTTGGTGTGCCTATCGGGCTAGCAGGTGCCTTGCCATGGTGGTTCAGTGCTCGCTCACGGTCGCCCGGACCACCTCTTCCGCGGTGGTGAGGCCGGACAGGACCTTCCGGGTGCCATCCTCGCGGAGCGTCCGCATGCCAAGGTCCAACGCCTTGCGGCGCAGGACGTTGGCCGGAACCTTCTCGAAGATCAGGCGGCGGACCTCGTCCTGGACCAGGAAGATCTCGAAGATGCCGAAGCGCCCCCGGTGACCGGTCTTGTTGCACTCGGCGCAACCCCTCCCCTTGCGGGCCGTCGCCTGCTGCAGCTGCTCCGGCGTGATGTTGAGCGGCTGGATCTCCTTCTCGGTCAACGTGTGCGGCGCACCGCAATTCTTGCAGATCTTGCGGACCAGACGCTGGGCCATGAAGCACCGGGCCGAGGAGGCCACAAGGAATGGCTTCACCCCGATGTCGATGAGACGGGTCACCGCGCTGGGAGCATCGTTCGTGTGGAGCGTCGAGAAGACCAGGTGACCGGTCAGCGAGGCATTGATCGCGATCGAGGCGGTCTCGAGATCGCGGATTTCCCCCAGCATGATCACGTTCGGCGACTGGCGGAGCATCGAACGCAGCGCGTTGGCGAAGGTGAAGCCGATGTGCTCGTTGACCTGGACCTGGTTGATGCCCGCCAGCATGTACTCGACCGGGTCCTCGACCGTGATGATCTTGCGGTCAGGTCGGTTGATGTAGTTGAGACAGGAGTACAGGGTGGTGGTCTTGCCGGAACCCGTCGGACCGGTGACCAGCAGGATGCCGTCGGGAAGCCCGATCAACCGCTCGAACGTGCCCTGATCATCGGCAAAGAACCCCAGCTCGGCGAGACCGAGGCGCAGCCCGGACTTGTCCAGGATACGCATGCAGATCGACTCGCCATGCTGCGTCGGGATGGAGTTGACGCGGAGGTCGATCGTCTTGCCACCCACGTTCGTGTTGATACGACCGTCCTGGGGGATGCGCTTCTCGGCGATGCTCATCCCGGACTGGATCTTCAACCGGGCCACGATGGGGGCCTGGAGGCGTTTCGGGAGGTCGGGCTGCTCCACGCAGACACCGTCGATCCGGAACCGGAGACGGAACCGCTTCCCGAGGGGCTCGAGGTGGATGTCGGACGCCCGCTTCTTGAAGGCATCGACGATCACCTGGTTGACCAGCTTGATGATCGGGGCATCGGCGTCGATCGCCTCGGTGTCGTCGGCGACATCACCCGAGAGGCCACCGACCTCGACCTCACCCTCGGTGATGTCCTGGATCATCTTCGCGATCCCGCTGTCATCACGGGTCGCATTGCCATAGAACCGATTGAGGGACGACTCGATGTCGGTGGAGCTCGTCACCCGCATCTCGACGTCCTTGCCGATCGCATGACGGAGGCCGTCCACGGAATCGATGTCCGACGGGTCGCTGAGGGCGACGATCACGGCCCCGCTGTCGCTCTGGCCAACGGGCATCACGTTGAACTTTCGCGCCACGTGACGCGGGATCAGAGCAATGACCTCGTCCCCGAGACGCAGGTCACCGAGATTGACCGACTCCACACCGAAGTACGTGGCCTTGGCCATCGTGACCACGGAGGGCTCGACCGAACCCTTCTTGACGAGGGTGTCGAGGACTCCCTCCCCATTCGCCTCCGCCTCGGCACGGCCTTCATCCACCAGCTCGGGGGACAGAAGTCCCGTCTCGAGCATCGTATCGATCAGATAGTCGTCTTTGGCAGCCACAGGAAAATGGTTTGGATGCCCCCGGACCTGTGTTTGAAAGGTTTCCGGGGAGCAAGAGCGGCTGAGTAAAGAGGAGCGCCCATTCCAAAGTCAAACGTTGAGCCTGAGGAGGATGAGATTCACGCGCAGAGCACCCGCCCTCCCTTCAATCCGGGCCACCGATCCGCCATGGAACCGGCACCAGCCGGACCGTGTACCCGTCATTCAACGGCCGGTCTCGTTGAACCAGACCACAACATTGCGGGTCGCACGGCCCGCGGCGACAATGTCCAGACGCCCGTCCCCGTCGAGATCCGCAAGCGCGAGATCCTCGCAGGCCATCGTGTTGTCATCCAGCTGGACCGGTCTCCAGGAGCGTCCAGCAGCATCCTCCGGGATGTAGAGCCGGAGGCCGACCCGCACCCCGGGACGGTTCATCGCACGCCACCCCACCACGATCTGATCCCGTCCCAACCCCAGCAGATCGCCGCAGGCCAAGGCATGCCCATCCACCAGGGATTCGTCCAGGACCTGCCGCTGCACTGCCCCTGTGCTGTCCTTGCGGTAGACCGAAAGGGTGTTCCCATGCATGGGTTCGATGGCGGCGTGGAAGTCGATCCCAGGCAGACGCCCCCTGCGAACCTCGCCGGAACCCCCGATGGCGTTGGCACCCACCCTCCGCAGGCTTCCCGCCGCCTCCACCTCGAACAGTCCTTCCTTCGCGGCAATGACCAGCGACTGCGGACGGGTGTTGTCCGACGACACTGGATCCACGTTGTGGGTCTTGTGCAGGGCGAGCCAGTCCGACCGGGTCACCGGCGCCACAGACCAGGGGCTTCTGGGGTCCGCTGGACGTCGATACTGGAGGATCCGGACCGGGTCCCCTTCCCCAGCCTGCGGATTGTTGCCCCGGCCATGTAGTGGAACGACCACGAGAACGGGCTTTCCATCCGCATCCCGGACCCAGCGCATCCGATGGACGGTGGGCTCGTGGGGCAACCGGATCGCTTCCCATCGCCGACTCCGATCCTCCGGCGGCACCAGGTAGAAGACCGCTCCCGAATTCAGGGTGTCGCCCGGATTCCACCCCGCCCCGACCGCGATCTCCGCCTTTCCGTCGCCATCGATGTCCGCCGCCGCCACACAGACGTGGTCCTGCGGGGTCAGGTTCTCCGCGATCACCGCCTTCCTCCACTCCGGATTCCGATACCAGGCGATCTGGTTCTTGTCGCAGAGGACGATGTCCTGGCGGCGGTCTCCATCCACATCGGCGATGGCGAGGCCGTAGCCGATGGCGATGTTCGTGTCGATGTTGACGGGACGGAACCTTGGTTCCGAACCCAGCAGGGTCCCGCACAACAACGCTGCAGCAGTGGTCAGGAAGGCTTTCATGGGATGCGGATCAGGGTGGGATACCACCTCCCCAGCAGCAAGCCCGAGGGGTCCCGCCCGGGAACCCGATTCATCCCGTCCATACAGCGCCCCACTCAGGGCCGCGCCGAGATCTCCAGCATCCGCTCGATGGGCAACCGCGCCTTCTCGAGGATGTGGGCAGGAAGGAGGACCTCCGGCGTCCGATCCCGGAGACAATTCCTCAGCTTCTCCAGGGTGTTCATCTTCATGTACCGACATTCATTGCACGCGCAGCGGTCGGTGGGTGCGGGGATGAAGACCCTGTCGGGACATTCCCGACGCAACCGGTGCAACATGCCCGCCTCGGTGGCGATCACGAACGCCTTGGCCGGACTCTGCCGGCAGTAGGCGACCATCTTCTCGGTGGAACAGACCTCGTCGGCCAGCATGCGGACCGCCTTCGTACACTCCGGGTGGGCGACCACAGGCGCCCCCGGATGCTCCCGACGGATCCGCTGGATCGCATTGTGGGTCCACTCGACGTGGACGTAGCAGTTGCCCTTCCAGAGGGTCATCGGCCGGCCGGTCTGCTCGGTGACCCAGGCGCCCAGGTTTTCGTCTGGAACAAACAATAGGTCGCGGTCCTTGGGGGCATTTTCGACGATCTTCCGGGCGTTGCCGCTCGTGCAGATGACGTCGCTGATCGCCTTAACAGCAGCGCTGCAGTTGATGTAGGCGATGGTGTAGAAGTTCGGGTTGGTCCGCTGAAGGGCCGCGAGCTTGTCAGCCGGACAGCTTTCCTCCAGCGAGCAGCCCGCATCCCGGTCCGGCAGCAGGACCGGCTTGTGGGGATTCAGGATCTTCGCCGTCTCCGCCATGAAATGGACTCCACAGAAGACGATCACATCGGCCGGGGTCCGTGCCGCCTGCTGGGAGAGCCCGAGGGAATCCCCGACGTAGTCCGCGACGTCCTGGATCTCCGGGATCTGGTAGTTGTGGGCCAGGATCACCGCGTTGAGACGACGCTTCAGCTCCAGGATCTCCTGGGACAGCGGGTCGGACACATCCCGGAGGGGACGGACCCCTGCGGTCTGCGGTGCTTCAAGGACAGCGTTCATGGCGCGAGGGTAAGGTCGACCCCCTTGCCGGCAAAAGACGAATACGGAGGCCGCGCCACCCTCCCGCCAGAATCACCCCGGAGCCCGTCAATACAGAGTGGCGTTTCGGACCCTGTGGCATCGGGACAGCTTCGTCGTCAGAAAGTGTCTGTTGAAGGCGGTCCTCACCACGGACAGGCTCGGTTCCATGCTCAGCCATCCTTGTTGGCGTCCTGTCCATCGGATCCTTTTCGGAATGGTCCTGGCCCTCGTCTCCGCAACGGCGATCCGGGCGCAGCAGGCGCTGGTGGAACCCTTCCGTCCGGGGACCGGCTCCTGGACCCCCGTGAAGGAGGGCTCCTTCGAGATCCCCCGAGGCGAGCTCGTTGCCCGGACGGGATATGTTCTTGATGGCAGCTGGCAGCTCGTCCTCGCGACTGGCAGCAGTGGCACGGCACGGATCGATGGTGGGGCAGCGGCCCGGGGCACCAACGGGGTGGTGATCTCCCCGGGTACCTTCAACGGCCCGGGCATCGCACTCACCCTGGGCGCCGCGATGAGCCTCCCGGCAGGGGTGCCGCATGTCCTGAGCGGATGGGTCCGGCGGCCCAATCCCGCCAACAGCAAGGCGACCGTGTACCTGGACCTCTGGGACGTCCCGGGGGACATCCAGGTGTCCGTTCCTGCGCGTCCCGGATGGCAGTTCGTCTATGGCACGTTCACCCCCTGGGGATCACCGGTGGGCATCCGGGCCGTGATCGATGGAAACGTCCAGCCCAGTGACGCACTGCAGGTGGATGAACTGGCCATCACGCCGCTGGCCACCTTCCTGCCCCCGGAAAACCATGTGGCCCTCTTCAATGTCCGCTTCGGCACTTCGGGCGCGGCTCCGATCGAGGGTCCCGCTGCCTACGGCGAGGCCACCAACGACTTCTGGAACCCCTACTCCCGGGATGACGGCCAGGGCGGGTACAAGACCCTCGGATCCGTCGTGCCGCTTCTGGATTCCAGGGGAGTGCCCAGCATGGCAGGCCTGGTGGTTCATAACGCCCCCGGGGCCTGGGGCAGCGGCGCGAACAACCCCCTCATGTCCCTGTATCTGTATCCACTGGGTGGGAGCCCCCGCATCACCCTCGCCGCGACGAACCTGCCGACCGGGTTCTATGACGCCTATCTGTACGGCCACGGCGGTCCCGGAGACACCTACAACACCGCCTTCACCCTCTCCTCGGGATCGATCCGTCATGGGACCCGTTCGACCGCCACCAACGGGGGGTGGCAGACGACACCCTGGGTGGAGGGACGCCAATTCGTCCG
>CAZZKQ010000094.1:6020-9635 GCA_964654875.1 uncultured Verrucomicrobiota bacterium
CCACCAACGGGGGGTGGCAGACGACACCCTGGGTGGAGGGACGCCAATTCGTCCGCTTCACCAATGTGTTCGTCACCCGACACGAACCGCTCGCGATCGTTGCCGACCGGGATGCCCAGTACATCCCGAGCCTGAACGGGATCCAGCTGGTCCAGCGGACGGCCGACCGATACCATGTCCACCCCAGTTCCCTCGCCTTCCGGGACCAGCTCGAGGTCGTGTCGATGACCGACACGGGAGTGACGCTCCGGTACTCACTCGACGGCAGCCAGGTCACGACCCATTCCCCGATCCTGGAATCCACCCTCACCCTCACCAACACGACCCAGCTGACGGTCCAGGCGTTCGAGGGGGAAACCCCGCTGGGCGACGCCCTGCGTCGGGAATACGTGCTGATTCCCTCGTTCGACGACGAGATACCCTGGGATTGGCGGCTGAAGCACTTCGGAGCCCAGGCAGCACTGGATCCGAAGGCGGCCGGCGCCTCCGATCCCGACAAGGACGGCTCCGACAATCTCACCGAATATCGGGCTGGGACCAATCCGATGGATCCGCTCGACGGCTTCGCCTCGGGAATCCGCCAGATTCCATCCGTCCGCTGGAACAGTGTGGTCGGGGCCACCTACCGGGTCCTCCGGAAGGATCGACTGCCCGACTCCCCATGGATCGAGGTCAAGCGCGTCCGAGCGGCCGCCACCATCACCGAGTACCTGGACCCTGGCGTCGAGGGACTGCCCCGCTTCTACCGGGTCGAGGCCGTGCGTTGAATCGGCCATGAACTGGATACCACTTTTCGTTGTCGTCGGACTGGTCTTCGTCTTCCTGCTCTGGAGACACCTCACCCAGATCTCACCCGATCAGGCCCGACGCCACCTCGCCGAGGGTGCATTGGTGATCGACGTCCGGACACCCGATGAGTTTCGGGAGGGCCACGTCCGGGACGCCATCAACATCCCGCTCGGACAGATTGTGGAGGACATCGCAAGGCAGGTGCCCGACAAGGATCGGGTCCTGCTTCTGCACTGCCTCAGCGGCGGCCGAAGCGGGATCGCCACCCAGAGGCTCCGAGGCCAGGGCTATACCCGCGTGTTCAATCTCGGATCTCTCACCCGCGCCCGGACCGTCCTGGAAGGACGCTGATCCAGACCGCCACCAATCGATCCGGCGGCGGACACCGCACTGGGCTCGACCGGGTCAGATCGCAAGGATGGGGGCCTCGGTCGGTCCATCGCCAAAGACCGCGATCACAGTGCCCTTTCGATCCAGCACCACCGTGCGGGTCTTGGTGAAGTGCACCCCCTGGGTGCCCTCCTGGGTGAAGTCCGCATGGAAGGCCAGCTTCATCTCCACCACATCGACATCGCGGAAGGTCTTCCCATCCCTCTCGAAGGTCTCGTGGTGCGAGACCGTCGCAGAGTAGTCCATGAGGCTCCTCGGCTCGATGAACGTCTTCCACGAACGCTTCTGATACCCCCGGATCAGGGTCTCATAGTACTCGAGCGCCGGACGCGTCAGGGCAAAGGGCAGCCGGATTCCCAGCTGGGTGCCACTGGACCAGGCATTCGTGCCCGACGACGCATTCTCGGCGAGGGTGATCGCCTTGAGGGCGGCTTCGTCCCCTGGCATCCGCTTCAGGGTGACCACATGCCGCTTGGGATTCGCAGGCCAATCCTTCGGAACGGAACCGGGCACGATATCCGCCATGAGGCAGCCCATCGAGAGGACCCACACCAGGATCCCGGAGGCGGCCCAACGGATCGGGCATTTCAAAACGGCAGCCAGGCAGTCCAGATGACGAGTCTCCATGCCGCAACCTCCCATACCCAAGAACGGGGACAAGTCGGAACGCCGTCGGGCCCGCAATTCCCCGACGCGTCCCGCTTCAGCCCAATGCCGGTCGATTTGACGTGCCTGCATATTTCCATGATTCTGCCTGCACCATGGAACGTCCAATCCAGTACACGGTCCGGCAGGTCCCCCGTGAGGTCGACGACCGATTGCGCGAACACTGCAACGAGGCCCACCTCAGCCTGAACGAAGCCACCATCGAGGCGCTTCGACGGGGTGTGGGCCTGACCTATCAGACGCAGGTCTACACCGACCTCGATGGGTTGATCGGCAGCTGGCAGGAGGATCCGGGATTCGATGCGGCCATCGCAGCCCAGGAGTCCATTGATCCGGAGGCATGGAAATGAGGCTGATCCTGGACACCCACCGGTACGTCGACTTCTGCCGAGGCGTCCCGGAGGTCGTCGACACGCTGAGGCGCGCGGATCAGATCCACCTCCCCTTCGTCACCCTTGCTGAATTGAGGTCGGGCTTTCTCTGCGGGTCTCGGTCCCGACACAACGAAAGAACACTGACCCGATTCCTTGGGTCTTCCAGGGTCAGGGTCTTGTTTCCAGACGATCAGACTCCCCACCACTACGCCCGCCTGTTCCAACAACTCCGAGGGCAGGGCACACCCATACCCACCAACGATCTCTGGATTGCCTCACTGACCCTACAACACGCGCTGGTGCTCCTCTCGCGGGACTCCCATTTCGACCACCTCCCCCAACTGGCGAGGCTCTGAAACGGAGCCGTCTCCGGGTCGGGATCCTGGAATTCTGGTGAAACTGGTGCGCGGGGCGGGGGTCGAACCCACAACCTTCGGCTCCGGAGGCCGACGCTCTATCCAATTGAGCTACCCGCGCGGGTTGTGAAGCGGCGCGAAGCTAGTGAGCACCTCCCGGGATCGCAATGAGTTTGTGGTCCGCAACGGCAATCCAGGCACACCCATCTGAACCCACGGAGAGGCCCCGGACCGGTTCCCCGCCGACGCTCCGTCCTGTTTGCAGACCGGATCAGGCCTTCCGGAAACCGCACGACCCGGATCCGATCGAGACCCAACCCTTTCGTACGCACCCGTATCAATTCCATTGCCACCTGCGACGGCGCGACGAACCGTACCGGCATGAGCATCGCCCGACCCTGGATCCTCCTCGTGGGATGGCTGGCGTTGGCCTCCACCGTCCGCGGGGCTGACTGGCCCATGTTCCGTGGCAATCCCCAGCTCACCGGTCTGGCCGAGGGCGCCTTCCCCGAGAAGCCCGCGCTGCTCTGGACCTTCAAGACCGGCGCCGCCGTCAAATCCTCCGCCTCGATCGTCGGGGACCGGGTGTTCATCGGGTCCACCGATTCCAACCTCTACTGTCTCTCCCTCCGCGACGGAAAACCGGTCTGGTCGTTCAAGTCCGACGGCCCCATCGAGGGATCCCCACTCGTGCTTGACGGCCGGGTCTACTTCGGAACCGCGAACACGAATGTGTACGCCCTGGCCGCCGACTCCGGGAAGCTCCTCTGGAGCCGCGGGCTGGACGACAAGATCCTCTCCAGCCCCACCTGGGTTGAAGGCACCAACGGGGTCCGGCAAATCCTCGTCGGCGGCTACGACTTCCGGCTGCACAGCTTCAATCCCGCCACCGGGGCCACCAACTGGTCCGTCGAGACCGGCAACTACATCAACGGCACCCCTGCGGTCGGAAACGGAGTCACCGCGTTCGGCGGCTGCGACGCCATCGTCCACGTGGTCGACGCCGTCCGGGGAGTCCAGACGCGGGAGATCGAGGTTGG
>CAZZKQ010000095.1:0-4474 GCA_964654875.1 uncultured Verrucomicrobiota bacterium
AACCCGGTGGCGAGAGGGGCCTTGTCGAGCAGGCGGATTTCCGGGAACCGATCCGACGACCCACGACCCACAACACGTCGCGAGGCGATCCCGCTGCCACAGCCAAAGTCGACCAGGGGACCCGTCGGCGGCGACCACCCCAGTCGCCCCAGTTCGTCCAGAACCGCATCCCACTTCCAGCCGATCCGTTCCCCGAGGGTCGCGTCGTAGGCCTCGAGATCCTCGCGACAGGTCCAATAGGAGCCGCGGACCGGTTGTCCGGAGAGGAAGATTTCCCGCAGCCGTTCCAAGGCAGGCCAGTGCTTGGCAGCGATCACCGGAGATCGATCCGTTTCGGCAGAAGGCTGTGGTTCGTCACCCGTGTCGGAGGAGATCATTGGGAAACCGAGGCGGTCGAGCCGTCGACGAGCCGCACCCCAAGGCGGTCCGCGAGGCGTTGCTGGCGAATTCCGTAGAGCCCGGCGAGGGCCCGGACGGCCGGGAGCTTTCCCGGATCCGGATCCCCGCGGCGAATGCAGGCGATCATGAGGTTCTTGGCCGTGTGCTCCGGGGAGATGAACTCGAACACCCGGGTCTCGTAACCCGCCTGCTCCATCAAGGCGGCCCTCAGGGCATCGGTCACGAATTCGGCCTGACGCTCGAGGAAGATTCCGTGGGTCAAGACCCCACGCAGCGCTTCGGGCGCAACCAGCTTGGGGCGGATTTCCCGATGACAGCACGGTGCCACCATCACCAGCCTGGCACCCGATCGGACGCCCAAGGCAAGGGCCTCATCGGTGGCCGTGTCGCAGGCATGAAGGGCCATGAGAAGGTCGATGGGGCCGGGCTCCAACGCCTCGATCGAACCCGCCTCGAAGGCCAATCCCTCGACACCCGCCTCCGCCACCACCCCGTTGACGCGTCGGACCAGGTCCTCGCGCCGCTCCACCCCACGCGACCGCACCGGTCGACGGACCCGGCCCTGAAGCGCCTCGTGCGCCGCGAAGGTCAGGTACCCCTTGCCACATCCGACATCGACACACTGCAGTGGCTCCTGGGTCGACATCGCCTCAGCGGCCACGAGCCCGGCCGCATCCAGGAGGGGCTCGAGGAGTTCCATAAACCGGTGGATCTGACGGAACTTCGACTCCATTCCCTTGCAGACTGCCCCCTCGGGGGTCGTGACCCCGAGCAAGCGGAGCCAGGGTTTGGCGACCTCGATCCGGCGGACCTTGGAACGGTCGTGTCCCAAGTCCGGAACGGGCGTCGAGCACTCCTCGACACGGAGACGGGCTGGACCACCGGGACGAAGTTGCAGATGCAACGACCGATTCGTGGTCGTGAGGAGGGCGCTTCGAAAGGGATTCCCCAGCCGCTGGGCCACCGACTCGATCCCAGGTGCGGGAGGAAGATTCTGGGTCGTGGCCTGGGTGGCGGTCTCGGAGACCACCTGGAGCCGGTGTTCGCCCCGGATCTCCACGGGGCGGATCCGGAGACGTCGGACACTGGAATCAGGCCCGGGATCGGAGAGGATGACGCGGACCAGCGAACGGGTATCGATGGCCTCCCGGAGCGCATCGATCCAAAGCTGTGGTTTGTCCCCGGACACCCCCTGACGTTCCCGGCCTCGGGAGTTTTCAGCAAGCACGCGGGCAGAGACTCGCTTGGCAGGAAACAGAAGCCGACGGCTTCCATTGGTGTGTGCCGCAGTGCTCTGTGGCACTGGGCGCGGGAGCGCCCAAAACCCCAGGCATGACCCGCCACCCCACTTCGGCACCTCCCCGGTCTCACCCGGCTCGGTGGGGCCAATCCCTCCTTCGTTGCCGCAGGTCCGTTCGGTGGGTGCACGGAGTGCCCCCGTGATACAGGGCACCGCGTCAACCACCCGCCTGGGCCAGTGGCCCATCCCAGAGGCATCTCCACGCGAATCCGATGCAACCTCCCGTGCAGTTGAGGATTGAGCACGGCGACTCGCCCTCCGACCCTACGAGCCGTGATCGGAGTCATCTTCAACCCCACCGCCCAGGGAGAGAAGGCGCTCCGGTTTCGGGAACGGCTCTCGGACCTCGGCTCCGGGGTGCGCATTCTACCCACCCGAGGACCCGGGGATGCACGCGCGCTCGCGGCCGAACTGGCACGGGAAGGTCTCGGCACCGTCGTGGCCGCAGGCGGGGACGGCACGGTCAACGAAGTGCTGAACGGACTGGCCGACGTCCCTGGAGCCCTCGACCACACCCGCCTCGCCCTGATTCCCCTCGGCACGGTCAATGTCCTCGCCAAGGAGCTCGGGATCCCACACGACTTCGATGCCGCCTGGCGGGTCATCCAAGAGGGACGCGAACATCGCATCGATCTTCCCCAGGCAACCTTCGTGGGTGAGGACGGCCGTCCCGAGTCGCGCCACTTCGCCCTCCTCGCCGGAACCGGTCTTTCGACGCGAGCCATCAGCGGGGTCGACTGGGCGCTGAAGAAGCGACACGGACAGTTAGCCTACATCCTCTCCGGGATCCGCGCGATGCGCCCGCCTCATCCGGTGATCACGGTGACCTGTCCGTCATTCTCCACGGCGGGCCCCCTCGTGGAGATCGGATCCGGCCGATACTTCGGTGGACGACTCGAACTGTTTCCCGGAACCCGGCTCGACGACGGCCGTCTGGGCGTCACGGTCGTCACCCGCCTCACCTGGGCCACCGTGATCGGGACCTGGATCCGGATGGCGCTCGGGCGGATCCAAACCTCATCGGTCCGCCAGGTGTTCCAGACCGATCAGCTCCATCTCGCCTGCGCGGAGCCGATGGGATTCCATCTCGATGGCGATGCGGTGGGATGCCTCCCAGCCTCGATCACCGTCCACCCGAGGGCTCTGAGGATCGTGGCACCGTGACGGGTCCCGAGAGGCGACAGGAAGCCCGGCCTAGAAGGAGAGATCGATCCCACACGACACGAGGACGAAGGGAATCACATTGAAAAGGGCATGTGCTGCGATGCTGGAGGCGAGGTTGCCCGTACGCTGGTAGAGCCAGGCGAAGAAGGCCCCGAGGACGCAGAGCGGCAGGAATGCAGCGACGTTGCCGTGGATGAATCCGAACACGAGGGAGGTGCCCCACCACGCCAGCCGCTGGAACCCGAGGTCCCGCAGCATCGGGAAGAAGATCCCACGGAACAGCAGTTCCTCGACCACCGGCGCCAGGATCACCGCGAAGAACCCAATGACGATCCGATCCTTCCAGTCCGACTCCATGAGCATCCGCACCGGGGCCTGGACATCGGGCTGGATGCCCAACCTCGGCAGGATCTCCCCGACTCCCGCGTGGAGCAGATAGATGCCGGGTGCCACCACCAGCAGACATCCCACTCCGAACATCACGGATCGTCGCCACTGCCGGTCGAAACCAAACGCCTCGGCCCAGGTCCGTCGCTCCTGCCGGAGCAGGAAGGCCACCGCAACCAGGCCAAACCCATGGAAGGCGATGCCGACCACGACGAGGGAGGCCAGCAGCGAAAGGGACTGGCCCTTCGATCGCATCGCACTCGAGACTGCACCCGCGATCAGGATGGAGACCATCCAGGCGAACAGGATCGCCGTCACCATCCGCACCACCCGCTCGGGGTTCCAGTCCTTCCGTGCCAACACACCCCCAGTCAACGGACTGGGACCGCACAGTGGAATCCAATTCCTCCATCGGCGCAGCGCGCGCCGCCGATCACCGCGGGACCATCCCCTTCAACACCGTCGCCTGGAGCAGGACCAGGATCCCCACCAGCACCGCGAGGGCGATGCTGTGCCAGAAGACGGACCGCAGAACCGTGCCGGCATCCGGACTCTCCGGATGTCCTCCCGTCGCCACGCTCGCCACGACGATGCTCTGGGCATCGATCATCTTGCCCATCACACCGCCCGAGCTGTTCGACGCCGCCATCAGGACGGGTGACAGACCCAGCTGCTGCGCGGTGACCTGCTGCAGGTTGCCGAACAGGACGTTGGAGGAGGTGTCGCTCCCGGTGAGCGCCACACCGAGCCATCCGATGAGAGGCGAGAAGAACGGGAACCAGGCCCCGGTGGCCGCCATCGCCAGCCCCATGGTCGTGTCGGTCCCGCTATACCGGGTGGTGAACCCCAGGGCCAGCATCAGGGCGATGGTCAGCATGGACACCCGCAGGCTCCACAGGGTCTCGCCATAGATCCGCAACAACCGCACCGGTCCCACCCCCAGCACCGTGCCTGCGCACAACCCCGCCAGGAGCAGGGCGGTCCCGGTGGCCGAAAGCAGGTTGAGGGCGAACACCGCCGCCTCGGGCTCGGGATGTGCCACCACCGGAGGCACCTTCATCACCACCTTGTGCAGTCCCGGCACCTCAAAGGACGGGGCAAAGATGCTATTCAGCGCCGCCTTCACAGACGGCAGTCCCCAGACGAAGACGAAGACGGTCAGGAACACCCAGGGCACCCAGGCACGCCAGGCCGGACCGGAGTCGGACTCCTCCGTCGGGGACG
>CAZZKQ010000095.1:4574-9623 GCA_964654875.1 uncultured Verrucomicrobiota bacterium
AGCGGGTTGTAGTCATGGGACCAGGTCATGGACGGGAGACAGGAGGACTCAGGGATTCGGGAACTCAGGATCCAGGCCGACGATAGGCGTCGCGCAGCAGCTGCAGGGTGTGACAGGCGACGATCGGAGAGCCGAGGCGCTTCAGATGGGACCGGATCTGGGTCAGGCAACCGATGTTGCCGCTCGCGACATGCGTCGCCCCGGAGGCCATGATCGCCCGGGCCTTCCCCTCTCCCAGCCGAGCCGCCAGGTCAGGTTGGTCGATGTTGTAGGTCCCCGCGCTACCACAGCACTGGTCGGCATCCGGAAGCTCGAGCAGTTCCAGCCCGGGAATCGACCTCAGGAGGTTCCGGGGTGGCTGGCGGACGCCCTGGGCGTTTCCGAGATGACAGGCATCCTGGTAGGCCACCCGATACGGCAGCGCCGTCGGGGGCTTCCGAAGGCCCAGTCTCTCGAGGAAGACGGTCACGTCCTGGACCCGTTCCGCAAAGGCCCGGGCCTGTCCCTCGTCGGCAGTGCCCTTCAGGATCAGTCCGTACTCGTGGAGCGCTGAACCGCACCCCGCGGCATTGGTCAGGATGGCATCCACATCCGTCGGGAATGCGAGCAGGTTCCGCCGGGCCAGCGTCCGGGCCGATTCCAGATCCCCGGTGTGCCACGCCAATCCTCCACAGCACCCCTGGGTCTGCGGAGCGACCACCTCGACCCCGTTCCCGGCGAGGACCTCGAGCGTCGCCGTGTTGAGATCCGGATCCAGCACCTGCTGCGCGCATCCCAGCAGCAAGGCCACCCGGGCACGCCGGGTTCCCCGGGCCGGCATCACCTCTGGCCAGAGCACCTCGGAAGGCACCCGTTCCGGCAGGAGATCCAGCATCGGCCGCATCGCGGACGGCACCCAGGGAAGGCGTCGCGCCCAGGTCCCGAGGATCGCCGCCGGACGGAACCGTTCCGGATACGGAAGGGTCATGGACACCAGCCGGCGTCGAAGCCGCTCCTGCCAGGTCCGCGGCGCCTGCGAGGAAACCAGCGCCCGGAACGGACTGATCAGATCCCGATACGGCACGCCACTCGGACAGGCCGGTTCACAGGCGAGGCAACCGAGGCACCGATCAAGATGCGGCTGGGCCTCCTCCACGGAGACGTGTCCCTCCAGCACTTCCTTCATCAGGACGATCCGGCCCCGGGGGGAATCCATCTCCTGCCCGAGTTCCCGATAGGTCGGACAGGCCGCGAGACAGAACCCACAATGCACACAGCGAGAGACCGCATCCGCCATGGGTTTGCCCAGGGCACCAAGTCGGTCGGTGGGGATCGAGTGCAGCATCTAGGGGGACAGTCCAGGAAACCGATCGTCGGGGTCGAGGGCCTGTTTCACCGCGGTCCCGATCCGGTGATCGGGTCGCCCCCCCCAAAGGAGCGGTGCCGCACCGTCGAGGGTCAGCGCCGTCAATCCCCAGCCCGCCACGAGAACAGAAAGACGGTCCAACGCACCCCCAGACGCCGCAGGGGCTGGAAGGGACACGAAGGCGACGTTGAATCCGGCGCTCCAGTGGACCCGGGCCCCGGCCTCGCGGAGGGCTACGTTCAGGGGCTCCACGACACCACGATGACACGGGATCTTGCACAGGACATTCCCGTCCGAGTGCCACGCGAACCCGTTGAGCCGTCGCCACAGGTCCGACGCCACCGCCTCCGTGAGACACTCCCCGGGATGGTGTTGGAGCAGATCGGCAACCAGGGCATCCATGGCCGCTTCCGGACCCGCCAACCGTACGAGCAGTCCCTCGTCATCGGGAAGGACATCCACCGCCTCTGGGTCGAACCGGGAGCGTCCCAACATCCCTGCCAGTTCGAGGGCGACGGACAACGATGGAACCGCGAGCCGGAGCGTCCGTCGCGCCTCGGGTCGCGGGAACACCTTGAAGGTCGCCTCGGCGATCACCCCGAACCGGCCGAGGCTGCCGACGAGAAACTTCGGCACATCAAACCCCGCCGCATTCTTCACCACCTTGCCCCCGAACCGGAGGAGCCGTCCCGCACCATCGACCATCCGGACACCCAGGATGAAATCCCGGACCCCACCGTACCGGAGGCGTCCCGGCCCACTGATCCCCGAGGCGATGACCCCGCCCAGGGTGGAACCGGCCTCCACCTGGAGCGGATCAAACGGCAGGTACTGGCCCTTCTCCGCCAACGTCGCCACGACATCCCGGATCGGCGTTCCCGCCAACGCGGTGAAGGTGAACTCGCCGGGATCGTACTCCAGGATCCCGCGCAGACCGGTCAGGCTCACTCTGGCATGATCCGTGGCCACGAGCCGGGGCTTGGTGCCGGCACCTACTGGAAGAAGCCGCGGGATCGACCGCACCGCCTCGGTGAGCGCCTCCAGGGAGCCGGCATGGACAACGGTGCTCATTCGCGGGAGAGCAGGCCCGCCCGTTCCAGTGGATGGGGTCCCCGATGCTGCAGCGCTGGCGCCGTGCCGTCGGGAAACATCTTGCCCGGGTTCGCGATCTCCAACGGATCGAACGCCGCACGCAGTCGCCGCAGGACCTCGATCTCGTCGGCTCCAAACATCTCCGGCAGGAAGGCACTCTTCTCGACCCCGATCCCGTGTTCCCCGGTGATGGATCCGCCCATCTCGAGGCACATGCGCAGAATGCGTCCTGCGAGAACCTCCGCACGTTCGAGGGCTCCGGGCTGGCGGCCATCGAAGAGGATCAAGGGATGCAGGTTGCCGTCTCCGGCGTGGAACACGTTGGCCACCCGGATGCCGGCCTCCCGCCCCATGAGATCGATCCGCCGCAGGGCCTCGCCCAGACGCTGCCGGGGGACAACGCCATCCTGGACGATGTAGTCGGGCGACAGCCGTCCCACCGCGCTGAAGGCCGATTTCCGACCCTTCCAGATCGCCAGGCGTTCGGTGGCATCCCGGGCGGGTCGGATGCCAACCGCCGCGCTGGCCGCCAGGATCTCGTCGAGCCGCGCCCGTTCCACAGCCACGGTTTCCCGAGGGCCCTCCAGCTCGACGATCAGGACCGCCTCGCATCCCGGCGGGTAGTCCGCATGGACCGCGGCCCGCGCCGCCTCCAATGCCAGGGCGTCCATGATCTCCATCGCCGCCGGAAGCAGACCGCTCCCGATCACCGACGCCACCGCATTCCCGGCTTCCTCAAGCGACCGGTAACCGGCGAGCACGGTGTGGACGGCTTCCGCCTTGGGCAGGAGCTGGAGGGTGATTTCGAGAGCGATGCCGAAGAGCCCCTCATTGCCGGTGAACAGGCCGCACCAATCGGGTCCCACCCGCTCCCGGCTGTCACCACCCCACGACACCACCTCGCCGGTCGCGAGGACCGCCTTCAGGCCCAGAACATGGTTTGCCGTCATGCCCGTCTTGAGGCAGTGGGCGCCACCGGAGTTGAACGCCACGTTGCCGCCGATGGTGCAGATGGTCTGGCTCGACGGATCCGGTGCGTAATACAGCCCATGCGCGGCGGCGGCGACCGAGACGTGGGTGTTGATCACACCGGGTTCCACCACGGCGATCCGCTGGGCGGGGTCAACCCGGAGGATCCGGTTCAACCGGTTGAGTGTGATGACGATCCCATCCGACACCGGCAGGGACCCACCCGAGAGGCTCGTGCCACTGCCCCGGGCGACGAACGGGATCCGTTCGTCGTGACAGGCGCGGACGAGGGCGATCACCTCATTGGTGGTCTCCGGGACGGCCACGGCGACGGGTCGGGTGCGGAATGCCGTCAAGGCATCGCTCTCATACGCCGCCAGCTCGACCGGTCGGGTCAGCCAGCGTTCGGGCGGCAGGACGCCCACCAGACGATTGGGGAGGAGGGTCCCCACGGCCGTTCAGCGAAGCACCTCGCGGAGGGCGGCGAGGACCAGGTCCACGTTGCGCACGGTCGATCCATGCCCCATGAGGCCGATACGCCACGCCTTGCCCGCCATCACGCCGAGACCGGCCCCGATCTCGATGCCGTAGTCGGCGAGCAGACGCTGGCGGACCTTGAGGTCCTCGGCACCCGCGGGGATTCCGATGCAGTTGAGCGTGTGCAGGGAGTTCTTCGGGATGTAGGCGAGACCCAGGGCCACGAGTCCCCGACGCAGCCGCTGGTGCATCGCGGCATGCCGCGCGATCCGCGCCTCGAGCCCCTCCTCGAGCACGATCGTCAAGGCCTCGCGCAACGCATAGGTCATGTTGATCGGCGCCGTGTGGTGATACACCCGGCTGCCGCCGGCACCGCCTCCCGAGAGGTAGTACTTCCGGAGCATCGAGACATCCAGATACCACGACTGCGGCTTGGTCTTCCGGGCATCCATCCGGGCCAGGGCGCGTTCCCCGAAGCTGACCGGGGAGAGTCCGGGCGGACAGCTGAGACACTTCTGGGTGCCGCTGTAGATCGCGTCGATCCCCCAGTCATCGACCCGGAGTTCATGTCCACCGAGACTGGTGACAGCGTCGACCACGAACAGGGCGCCCCGCGAGTGGACCAGATCGGCAATGCCCGACAGCGACTGCCAAGCCCCCGTGCTGGTCTCGGCCTGGACGATTGCGAACACTTTCACGCCCGGATGGCGGTCCAATGCCTCCGCGATCTGCTCGAGGGAATAGGTCTCACCCCACGGAGCCTCGAGGGCATGAACCTTCGCACCGCACCGCTCCATGACATCCTTCATGCGTCCGCCGAACACCCCGTTGACACACACGATGGCTTCGTCGCCCGGCTCGAGGAGGTTCACCGCGATGCATTCCATGCCCGCCATGCCGGTCCCGCTCACCGGGAAGGTCAGCAGGTTCTTCGTCTGGAACACCTGCCGCATCAGCTCACAGGTCTCGTCCATGATGGCGAGGTACTGCGGGTCGAGATGCCCGAGCGTGGGCGCCGCGAGGGCCTGGAGGACGCGCTGGGGAACAGGGCTGGGACCGGGACCGAGGAGGATGCGTTCGGCGGGATGGGAGGTCGTACTCATGAAAAACAACCCAGGCCATGCATGTTTGAAGCCCGGGACTGGGTTCGCGGTTCCGGACCCCCT